>JBFIHV010000186.1:0-5573 GCA_041601595.1 Amylibacter sp.
GTGTCATGGAAGAAATCAAAGATTGTCTCGGCCAGAGTGTCGGAAATTCCCTCGACCGCCTGCAGGTCTGTCAGCGCCGCGCGCGATACCGCCTTGGCAGAGCCGAAATGCGCCAGCAGGGCGCGTTTGCGCGCGCCGCCGACGCCCGGCACGTCGTCCAGCGGCGTCGCGCCCATGGCCTTGGCGCGTTTCTGCCGATGGGTTCCTATGGCGAAGCGGTGCGCCTCGTCGCGCAGGCGCTGGATGAAATACAGCACCGGATCGTTGCGCTTCAGGGCGAAGGGCCGCCCGCCGGCGCGATGGAACTCCTCTTTGCCGTGGTCCCTGTCCTGCCCCTTGGCGACACCGATGAACGGCACGTCGTCGATGCCGAGCTCCGCCAGAATGCCCGCCACCGCCGACACCTGACCCGCGCCGCCGTCGATCAGGACCAGATCGGGCCACATGCCGCTTTCGCGATTGGGGTCCTCTTTCAGCAAGCGCCGGAAACGCCGGTCGAGAACCTCTTTCATCATTCCGAAGTCATCGCCGGGGGTCAGGTCGGTGGATTTGATGTTGAACTTGCGATAGGCGGATTTGTCGAAGCCGTCCGGACCCGCGACGATCATCGCGCCGACCGCATGGGCGCCCTGGATATGCGAGTTGTCATAGACCTCGATCCGCTCCGGCGGGCCGTCCAGATCGAAGGCCTCGGCCAGACCGGCCAGCAGTTTTTCCTGCGCCGCGCTTTCCGACATGCGCCGCGCCAGGGACTCGCGGGCGTTGCGTTCCGCGTTGAGGACCAGTTCCGCCTTCTCGCCGCGCTGCGGTACGAGGATCTCCACCTTGCGGCCCAGTTTTTCGCTGAGCGCCTGCTGCATCAGGTCGGCATTCTCTATGGCGTTCGACAGCAACAGGGTCCGCGGCGGCGTCTTGTTGTCGTAGAACTGGCCGATAAACCCTTCGAGGATTTCCGGCGCCTCGGCCCCTGAACCGGTGCGCGGGAAATAGGCGCGGTTGCCCCAGTTCTGGTTGGCGCGGATGAAAAACACCTGAATGCAGGCCTGTCCGCCGTCCATGTGCAGCGCGATGACGTCGGCTTCCGTCACCCCTTGCGGATTGATGCCCTGCGCGGTCTGGACCTGCGTCAGCGCGCGGATCCGGTCGCGCAGCGCGGCGGCGCGTTCGAATTCCATCGCGGCGCTGGCCTCGGCCATCTGCGCGGCCAACCGCTCCTGGATCTTGGTGGACCGGCCCGACAGGAAGCGTTCGGCGTCGGCGACGAGTTCAGCATAGTCTTCCTCCGAAATCTTGCCGACGCAGGGCGCGGAACAGCGTGCGATCTGGTATTGCAGGCAGGGCCGCGTCCGGCTGGCGAACATGCTGTCGGAGCAGTTGCGCAGCAGAAAGATTTTCTGCAACTGGTTGAGAGTCCGGGTCACCGCGCCGGCGGAGGCGAATGGCCCGTAATAATCGCCCTTCTGCGAGCGGCGCCCGCGATGTTTCTTGATCTGCGGGAAGGCATGATCGCGTGTCACCAGAATATTCGGAAAGCTCTTGTCGTCGCGCAGCAGCACGTTGTAGCGCGGCTTCAACTGCTTGATCAGGTTCTGCTCCAGAAGCAGCGCCTCGGTTTCCGTGTTCGTCGTCAGGAACATCATCGACGCGGTGGCCGAGATCATCCGGGCGATCCGCGCGCTGTGGCCCGTCGGCTTGGCGTAAGAGGAAACACGCTTTTTCAGGCTGCGCGCCTTGCCGACATAAAGGACGGCGCCCTTGTCATCCAGCATCCGGTAAACTCCGGGGCTGTTGTCCAGCGTTCTCAGGTAGGACCGGACGCAGGCATGGCCGGTCGGACCGCCTTTCTGGCGGAACACCTTGCCTTCCTCTTCCATGCCTGAATTCACGTTATCAGTTGCCATAGCCTGTCTTGCCCGATTCTCCGCCGCGCTGCACCGAAATCCTGACCGGATCAAGAATTTACTTGTCCACGCTGTCTGTGGATAACTCTGCGGATAACTTTCCGGAGCGCTGGATTTTCCCAATATAATAAGGCATTTCAGCGGTTTGCCTAATTTTTAATCACCAAATCAAGTCATTGATATTAAAGTGAAATTTCTTTTCCCTGACCCAAATTCCTGAAATCATTGGATAAATCAAGACAGTTTTGTGTCATTGCATTGGAAAGTGGACAACATTCGTGGCCTGCAAGGTTTCATTAACTTACCCGGTCACTCCGGCCCGAGTATATCCGGCGTTTTCCAGCCCCTGTGCTGGCCGCCATCGACGCAGATCAGCTGACCGGTCACAGCATGCGCATCCAGCAGGTAATTCAGGGCCGCAACGATATCCTGCGGGCTCGCGCCGCGCTCCAGAATCGTAGCTGCACGCTGGTTGGCGAAATGCTCGGGGCTCTGCCGCGCGCCGATCATGGTCGGCCCCGGTCCGATCGCATTGACGCGGATATGCGGCGCCAGCGCCTGCGCCGCGGTCTGGGTGAAGGCCCACAGACCCATCTTCGACAGGGTGTAGGTCATGAACTCCGGCGTCAGTTTCCGGACGCGCTGGTCGATCATATTGACGACGACCGCCTTGGCCAGCGGCTCTCCGGCCTCGTCCTGCGCGGCCTTGGGCGCCTGCTCCGCAAAAGCCTGCGTCAGAAAGAACGGGGCGCGCAGGTTGGAGCCGATGTGACGGTCCCAGCTTTCCTGCGTCGCGGTGTCGATCCGGTCGTAGTCGAAGATCGAGGCGTTGTTGACCAGAACATCCAGCGGCCGGCCCAGCGCTTCGGCGGCGCGGCCGACAAGCGTCTCCATATTTTCCGTCACCAGCAGATCGGCCTGAACGGCCGTCGCCTGCCCGCCCGCGTCGCGGATATCGCGCACGGTCTGATCGGCCAAATCCGCGCTCGACGCATAATGCACGGCGACGTGGACCCCGCGGCGCGCGAGATCGAGCGCCATGGCGCGGCCAAGACGGGTTGCTGCTCCGGTCACCAATGCGGCGGTGTAAGTATTCATATTCGCGGCTCCTGCATCTGTTACTGCAACAGAATCATCACATAGATAGCGTAACAAGTGATAAATGCGACCCCCCAGGCGCGCCCTATATTGAGGTACGACAGCACAAACGGCGCCATGATCAGCGAGGTGCCCAGCATGATCCAAAGATCGAGATGCAGGAAACCCGCCGGCACGGGCAGCGGCCCGAAAAAGCTGGCGACACCCATAATGCCCAGTAGGTTGAATATATTGGAGCCGACCACATTGCCGATCGCTACGTCCGCCTGACGGCGCAACGCCGCCATGACCGAGGTCGCAAGTTCGGGCAGAGAGGTTCCGACCGCCACCAGCGTCAGACCGATGATGCCGTCGTCGACGCCAAATCTCTGCGCAATATTCACCGCCCCATCCACCAGCAGATCCGCGCCAAGTGGCAAACCGGCCAGCCCGAGTACCGTCAGCGCGCCGATCTTCCACCACGGCATATGGGGATCGCCCAATTCCTCCTCCAGCGCTTTCTGGAGTTGGCGCGACCGGTGCGCCTTGACGAAAGCCATCGCCAGAAACAGCGATATACCCGCCAGCAGGACCGTTCCGTGCCAGAAATACAGCGGCCCGGCGAAACACAGGGCGATAAACAGCACAGAAGCACCGATCATGAACCAGAAATCGCCCTGGCTGTCGCTGTTCCTGGTATTTATCCCCGAGATCACCGCCGGGATGCCCAGAACCAGCAATACGTTGGCGGTGTTGGACCCGACGACATTGCCGAGCGCCAGCGCCGGAACACCATCCAGAGCAGCCTGAATCGAGATCAGCAATTCCGGGGCCGAGGTGCCGAAGGCGACGATCGTCAGGCTGACGATCAGGGCGGGAATACCCAGACGCAGGCTCATCGCGACAGCACCCCGAACCAGAACGTCACCGGCAATCAGAAGAATGACCAAGCCGAGTCCGACAAATATCAGATCCATGAAAACCGTGCCCCTCGTGGTCTATTTTTTTGCGCCGCAGCCACAGTCGCCCGCGTGCAGAATGTAGCTGCCGCATTTCGGGCATTTTCGGGCGTCCTTTATTCGGCCCCTGCCACCGCGCGAGCCGAACTTGGGAAGCTTCAGGCGGCCCAGCATCGCCAGAATGATCATGCCGATCAGGAATATGGTGACGACTTTCACCACGCCTATTGACCGTACCGCGACCAGAGAGCGCGATCCTCGATGCCGTTGATAATGTCGGAAGCCGTGCCGATACCCAGACGCTGCAACCAGGACCTGCGCTGGCCCTGGACGTTGAATTTGACGTCCTCGCCGAACAGTTCCTTCATCTTGGGAACCAGATGCGCCACCCCGTCGGCCAGACCGACATCGACGCTCTGCTGCCCGACCCAGATGTCGCCGGAGAACAGGTCGTCCCCGACCAGTTTCTCGCCGCGGCGGCTTTTGACCTGATCGATGAAATTCTGGTGGATGACGGCCTGCAACCCTTTCAGGCGCTTGACGTCCTCGGGGCGTTCCGGCCGGAAAGGGTCGAGCAGGCTCTTGTCCTTGCCGGCGGTATGAACCCGCCGCTCGATGCCCTGCCGCGTCATCAGTTCGTGGAATCCGAAAGACGCGGAAATCACCCCGATGGACCCGATCACGGAATTCGCATCGACATAGATATGATCCGCGGCAGTTGCCAGCCAATAGCCGCCGGAGGCAGCGACATCCTCGCAAAAGGCATAGACCTCCGTATCGGTTTCGCGCGCCATGCGCCGGATACGCTCCCCTATCAGCGAAGATTGAACCGGGGAACCGCCGGGCGAATTTATGACCAGGGCCACCGCCTTGGGCTTGCCCTTGCGAAACGCCCGTTCGATCATCGGCGCCAGCGCCGCATCGTTCAGGGTTCCGCCGCGCAAACGCCCGCCTGTCCCGATCACGCCGTCGAGTCGCAGGACCGAAACGGTCGCCTTGGGTTTAAGTCGTTTGATCAGTTTACGCATCCGTTTGCACATAGGTTACGCGCACGGCGGCGACAAGTGATAGATCGACATTTAGGGAACTTCGCGGCGTAATTGCCGGCGCCATGTGATAGCCCGGCATCAGGACCGATCCCTGTGCTGCAACAGACGCTCCGCCAGCTCGAAATCAGCCTCGGTATCAATGTCCTGAGAGCACCCGGCCCCCATTTCGAACATGCCGATCTTTTCCGTCGCCAACGACCCGTTGCGCCGGAACCAGTCCGCATCGAAGACATAGACGGCTCCGTTCGGGCGATAGACTTTGGGCAGGGCCTGACGGTTGGTGAAACAATAGGCCGGATCGGATACCGGAACGAAACGGCCATCCGGCGCGGCGGTGCCGTATTTCAGGATCGTCGGCGCGGTTTCCGTGACCGCCATCACCAGATCGAAGCTTCCGCGCGCGAATACCTCCAGCGCGCCGCGAATATGTTCCGCCCGGCGCAAGGGCGAGGTCGCCTGCAACAGCACGACGGTCGCCGGCTCCCCGAAATCCTCTGCCAGAAAATGCCGCAACACCGCGTCCATCGGAACCGCATCCCCGGCAAGGTCCGCCGGACGGGCCACGGCCCGCACCCTGTCGCCATGAA
>JBFIHV010000187.1:0-5572 GCA_041601595.1 Amylibacter sp.
AGGAACATGCGGTCGCAGTCCAGTCGATCCAAATTATAGCCCCCCTGACAGGAAATATCACCGATTTTTGGGCGATTATGCTCTGTCTGACTTGTAATGGCACGCTCTTTCTGACCTGGGCTGAATTATCCAACGGTTGCCGGCCGCCACCGCCGCCCGGCGGCCAGGTGTGTGATGCTATTGGACCAACGGCCCGTGATGCTGTAAAATTCAAATTGCGTCAGTTCGTTAACTCGTTGGCCCTGCAACTGAAACAGGGCGCGGAAAGCGGGAAGAAGGTCGAGCCGGTTTCAACGCGAAGATTGTGACACGAGTAGGGAGGAGCAAACCATGACCCGAAAGATTGACGCGATTATGGAAGACATCCGCGAACTGGAAAACCAGTTGGAAGAGGAGTTCGAGGCGCGTAGAGCCGCATTCCACTACCGTTTGCAAAAGAACAAGGTGATCTTTACCGAAGAGGTCAAGCGCCAGCATGAGGCATTGAAGACCCGGCTCTGGGCTTATGTCCGGCATGCGCGCCCGCTATCCGTCCTGACCGCGCCGTTGATCTATTCGCTGATCATTCCCTTTGCTCTTCTGGATCTGTTCGTCACGGTCTATCAGGCCATTTGCTTTCCGGTTTACCGCATTCCGAAAGTGCCCCGGAAAGACTACATCGTCATCGACCGCATAAGACTGGGTTACCTGAACGGGATTGAAAAACTCAATTGTGCCTATTGCGGCTATTGCAACGGCCTGCTGGCATATACCCATGAAATCGCTTCGCGGACCGAGCAATACTGGTGCCCGATCAAACACTCGCGCCGGTTGCAGGCAACCCATCGGCGCTATAGCGAATTTTTCGATTATGGCGACGCGCAGGCCTATCGTGACAAGCTTGCCGATCTGCGGGCGGCCTTGACGTCCGAGAACGAAAAATAGCGGCGCGGTCCAGTCTTGCGGATGCCGGAGGGCGCCGGCAATTTTCGATTGATTTCGGCCAGTGTTTTTCTGACAGTGGAGGGCAGATTTCATAAGGATGACGCAGTGACTGAAACGCCGACGAAACGTATCAAGGATCAGCCTGACTGGCTTTATCTTTTGCGGGAATTCTACGATCTCTACCGGTTGCTGCCCGCAGGCGGAAGCCTGCGTATTCGCGGCCACCAGCGCCGCGTTCGAAACATAATAAGCGCCGGTATAAAAGCCAATGCGGAGCTTCGGTTCCGGGAGCCTTCACTGTTGCCCGTGACGGCCCATCTCCGACGGGTCCTCGACCAGGGGCGCGGCGAGAAACACGCCTCGCACATCATGGCGATAGAGGCGATCCTGCCGGCGCTCAGCTGGCAGTTCGGTTACGAGAAGGTTCGAAAGGGACTGGAACAGCGTTATGCCTATGCCGAGATCGCCGGGCCGAACGGACCTATCGTGCTGGATGAGTTGATACTCGGGCTGGTTCTGTTCGCTCCGGGCTGCACCTATCCGGCGCATGCCCATGACGGGATCACCGAAAGCTATGTCTGCCTGTCCGGTGCGGTGTCAGAGAACGATCAGGGCGTCTATGCGCCCGGTTCGCTGATCTTCAACCCGCCGGATCATGTCCACCGGATCACGGTTTCGGATGTGGAGCCGTCCCTGCTGGCCTACGCCTGGGAGGGGCCGCGCGACAAACTGGCGGGACAGAAAATGGTGTTCACGCGCGGGGCCCGAAAGCCGAAGACCTGAGATCAGGAATGCTGGCGCTGCGGCTCCTCGAACACTGCCGGAAAACGCGGATCGCTCCGGATTTTTGCAAAGTCGGGGTCGAATTTCCGTATCCATTCGATCTTGTGCGGGGACGCACATAGCCGAAGTGTTTTCCGCAGGAAGGCAAGCGCCTTGTCTGTTTCGTCGAGTTCCGCAAACAGGCAGGCAATATTGTAAGTGGTCCTTGCGTCTTCCACGTCAAAGGATGCCGCGAGATTCGCCCAACGCCGCGCTTCATCTTTCTGCCCGAGATATCCCAAGGCCATGGCCCCCACATAGACGGCCCGATCGTCATAAGGATTGAGCGCGATACGCGTCTTCGCGACTTTCAGGACATGCTGCGCAGTCACGGGGATGGCGTCGGAGTGTCCGCTGGCTTTCAGGCACAACATGAACATCATGCCGGTATGCAGATCCTGATCGTCCAATTCGTAGGCGCGGAGCATCGACGGATAGGCTTCCGCATAGGCGCCGGACGTGAGGTACATAAGGGCCCGGTAGAGGTGCGCCTCGACCAGATTGGGTTTCTGTTTCAAGGCTTTCCGAAACTGTACCTCTGCCTCGTCAAAGCGCCGGAACAACGAGAGTATCCGCCCGAGCGCGCAATGTGCCTCCGCCAGATCGGGATCCAGTGCCAGCGCCTTTTCGCAATATGACATGGCGCCATGAAGCAGGGCATCGTCGGCTTCGTAGTGGAACCCCAGCATCGCGATGCTGTCCGCCAGACCGGCGAGGGCCGGACCGTAGTCCGGATCCAGCTCGATGGCTTTTTCAAATGACAGTTTGGACAATTCCACACTCTGCAGGGTCATCTCTTTCAGAAAGGCCCGCCCGCGCAGATAGAATTCGTGCGCCTCCACGTTCTGCGTCCCGCGCGCGTCAGCGGCGGAAGCAGCCGCGGGCGAAAAGTGCAGTTCCAACGCGGTCACGACACTTGCGGCAATCTCGCTTTGCAGGTCGAAGATCCGGACAAGTTCGCGGTCATAGCGCTCTGCCCATATCTGGCGGTTGGTCCGCCCGTCGATCAGGCGTGTCGTGATCCGGATGTGCTGCTCGTACTTGCGGACGCTGCCCTCCAGCACGTACCGGACCGACAGGTCGCGGGCCACCTGATCGGGGCGGTTCGCAAGGCTCCTCAGCGCGGCGGCGGAACTTGTGGCCGCGACCGAGAGGTTGGGGACACGGGACAGGTCGGTGACGATGTCTTCGGCGATGCCGTCCGCGAAATAGTCCTGCTCGGCGTCGCCGCTCATGTTGACGAAGGGCATCACTGCGATCGATGGCGTGTCCTCTGCGACAGCTGCAACAGCCGTATCCGTCTGCACAGGCGGTTGCGGCGCGACATGCCCGGCGTCTTCGACCAGCCTGTGCATGGCGCTTATCGCAACGCTGTCGCGCAAGGCGATCTCATCCGCCAGGGCCTTGGTCTCGGGTGCGGGTTCCACGCCCAGTTCATGCCGCATCATTTGCCGGCAGTTCTGGAACTGTGCAATGGCCTTGGATCGCTCGCCGTTCGAGGCATAGAGCTGCATCAGCGTGCGGTGGCTGTCTTCGCTGTAAGGGTCGAGCGACAGCAGGTCACGCGCGGTGCGGATGGCCTTTTCGATGTCCCTGCTGCCACTTTGCGCATGGAGCCGGCGTTTCAGAATACTGGCCGCTCGGTCGCGGCATTCCGTACGCACGGAGATTACCCAATCCATCGCATCTTCGGGGCCGTCGAACTCTTCCAGGAACTCGCCGCCATAGAAGGAGCGAAAATCTGCGGTCCCGCCGTCCTTGCCGGATTGGTCGAGTTTTCGAAGGTATTGCGTATCGCACGCTACGAACGCCGGATTGACGGTCAGGGTTCCGCCTTCCACCAGAACGGCGGCTTCTCCAACTGCGCTTCGTATATCCGACAGGGCGCCGCGCAGGCTGTTCCGGGCCTGCTGATCCATGCGGTCGCCCCAAAATACCGAGGCCAGATACTCGCGGCTCCAGCTTCGCTTGGGTTCCGCCGCGAGAAAGGCGAGCAGCAAAAGTCCTTTGCGGGTGCGCAGTTTGACGGGTTGGCCGGCGGCGTCCCGCAAAGACAGTTCGCCCAGTGTCCGAAGCGTGAAGTCTGCCTTGTCTGTATTGGCGCCCAAGTGTTTCCCCACCGCTTTTAATGAACTTTCACTCGAATTATCGCCTTTTTGCCGCCGGTGTCACGGTGTTTTAGCGGCGGCGTCACGCGGTCGCGGCAAATTGGCGGTGTCGAAAGTCACAGATCAAGGAGATCCAAACGATGCTTGCAGATACCCTCACCGTCCCGGAAAATACCCGGCGCTTCAGACTGAACTGGCTCGCAGCCTTGAGGCTGTTGGTTTCGGAAAGGTTCAATAATAAACGAGCGCTCACTGCCGACCACTTGCCGGAAAGCCACTATCGTGACCTTGGCTTGTCCCAGCGTCGCCATGACACCGTCGATACCCGGCCGCTCATAATTCTTGGGCCGATGTAAAGGCTGGGCCTTCGTGTCTTGCAAGATAACCAATGCTCCACTGCCGCTCTTTGCGACATTGCGCCCTTTCGCGGATGTCCCCAGTGCACTGCGGCAAGGGCATTCGGGCTGACACCGGAACGGCCAGGTCAACCCGGCCATTACCTTGAACGCGACCGGGATTGTGACGGTGTCGCATGCGACCCCTTTGCACCCCGTCAGCCGCCGCTGCAAAGTCTGAAATTGCCCTGTGGTCCGGACGGATTGATGTGGTGATCCTGCCTGGAAGTGACGCGCCAGACGGGATCTCTGTTAATATGAAGACCTCGCCAAATAGCGCAAGTATCTTGCATTGGATGGCAACGGCTAGTCGTCGGTGTCAGAGTATACCGGGGCGTCACCAGAAGTACTGCGCGCTTCCCGCAGGGCATTCGCCATGGCGGCAACAAGCAGATCGCGCTGCACCGGTTTCAGCAGGACATTCGAAAACTCGGTTGCGAGGCCTTCCTTGTTCTGCTTGACCTTGTCGATCATCGAAAGAAGGATTGCCGGAAAAGGCTGAATATCGGACAGTTGCCGGATACGCTGCAACAACTCGGCACCGGTCATTCCCGGCATCTGGTCATCAAACAGGGCAAGATCGAAGCGCCGGCCCGACCAGGCCTCGGACTTGAGCAACCGGATCGCCTCTTCCCCGCCGTTTGCGACCGCAACCTGCATACCCAGTTGCTCCAGGCTCCTTTCCAGTACAGTCCTGCTGATGTCCAGATCGTCAACGATCAGTACCCGTTTTCCGACACAGAACATTTCGTCGCGGTTATGCCGTTCTGCATTCTCGCCCGCCGAGTCCAGTGTCAGGTCGATGGTGAAAATCGAACCCTTGCCCAATTCCGACTGGACGTTTATTTCCCCGCCCATCAACTCCACGAGCCGCCGTGCGATCGACAGTCCCAGACCGGTACCTTCGTAGCGTCGGGTGCTGCCGGCTTCGACCTGTTCGAAGGGCGCAAAGATATTGGGCAGCTTGTCGTGCGGGATGCCCTGACCGGTGTCGCAGATCTCCAGCTTCAGGGCGATCTTGTGGATATTCTTGTTCAGCCTGGAAACCCGTACGAGGACCGACCCGTTTTGTGTGAATTTGACGGCGTTCCCGACAACGTTCGTCAAGACCTGCCGCACACGCCCGACGTCCCCCAGGAACATCTGGTCTTCGAGGCCGAACGCATCGACGCAAATTTCAGTCCGGTTTTCCGCGGCGGTGGGCGCGAGCAATGCCGCCACATCGAAGATCGTGTCATGCAGGTTGAAAGGCGCTTTCGCCAACTCCATCTTCCCGGCCTCGATTTGCGAATAGTCCAGAATGCTGTTGATAATCGCGAGCAG
>JBFIHV010000188.1:0-5551 GCA_041601595.1 Amylibacter sp.
AGACCGGGTGAAAGAGCAGACTATACGCCGACACCTTCGGTTCTGAAAATCCGCACGCCTCGGATCTTCCACCCCTGCTCCGTCTGCACCATGTCGTACTCGGCGATGTAATAGTAACCGTCCTGCGCCTCGATCAGCACGTTCTGGAACTTGGAGCCGCCGGCGTCCCTGAGTTCCTCGAAAACATAGGATTGCGGGCGATGCACCATGGGATAGCCTTGGCGCACCATTTCTCCGAACCGGTCCGGCGTCTGGAACATCATGCGGATATTCGGCGCGGCATAGGTGAAAGCCGTCTCGAAATCATCGGCGCGGAAGGCCGATATCTGCTCGTCGATCACCGTGCGTATATCCTGTTCCTGCGCGCGCAGCGGCAGGGTCAGAAAGAGGATCGCGAAAAGCGCAGTCAGGAAACGTGTCATGGGCCTCTCCTCTGCCCATGACGTAGAATGATCCGGCCGCCGGTCAATGGCGGCCGCGGACTTCTAGACCAGTTCGCCGGCCAGCCCCTGTTCGATCAGCCTGACCGTCTCATCCACACCGTAAAGCACGATGAACCCGCCGAAACGCGGACCCTGGGACGCGCCCAGCAGAACCTCGTAGATGGCCTTGAACCAGTCGCGTAGCGGCTCGAAACCGTGATCCTTGCCGACGGCAAAGACCAACGACTGCAATTCCTCGGGGTCGAGGCTGCCGGTCCAGTCGCGCAGGCGGTCCGCCAGATCGGCCAGGGCCGCGCGTTCCTGCTCGGTCGGCGCGCGGAACACTTTCGCGGGCTTGACGAAGTCATGGTAGTAGCGCACCGCGTAACCGGCGGCGGCATCCAGCCCGGGATGCGTTTCGGGCGTGGCCTCCGGCGCGTATTTCCGGATGAAGCCCCACATCGCCTCTTTCGTTTCGGCGCTGGAGACAGAGGCGAGGTTCAGCAGCATCGCGAAAGATACGACCATGTCGGATGCAGGCGGATTGCCTTCGTGGATATGCCAGACCGGATTGTTCAGCTTTTGCGCGTCGTCCTGACCCGGATAGGCGTTCAGGTGCTGGTGGTATTCATCAACCGCCTTCGGGATCACGTCGAAATACAGCCGTTTGGCGGTCTTCGGCTTCTGGTACATGAACAGCGACAGCGATTCAGGCGAGGCATAGGTCAGCCACTCTTCCATCGAAATGCCGTTGCCTTTGGATTTCGATATTTTCTTGCCCTGCTCGTCGTTGAACAGTTCATAGGTCAGGTTCAGCGGCGCGGGCTTGCCCAGCGCGCGACAGATTTTCGACGCCAGCGTCACGCTGTCGGTCAGGTCCTTGCCCGACATCTCGTAGTCGACGCCCAGCGCCGCCCAGCGCAGCGCCCAGTCGGGTTTCCACTGCATCTTGACGTGACCGCCGGTGACCGGAAGCTCGACTTTCTCGCCGTCCGGCTCCTGATACACGATTGTGCCCTTCGCGACATTGCGCTCCAGCAGCGGAACCTGCAGAACATGGCCGGTTTTCGGACTGACAGGCAGGAAGGGCGAATAGGTCGCCTGACGTTCGGCGCCCAGTGTCGGCAGCATGATCTCCATGATGGCGTCATAGCGCTCCAGAGCGACCAGCAGCATGTCGTCGAACCTGCCGGATTTGTAATACTCGGTCGAAGAAGCGAATTCATAATCGAAGCCGAACTGGTCCAGAAACGCGCACAGCCGCGCGTTGTTGTGTTCGGCGAAGCTGTTGTGGGTGCCGAACGGGTCGCGGACCTTGGTCAGCGGCAGGTTCAGGTCGAGCTTCAGCTCCTCCTGCCGCGGCAGGTTGCCGGGCACCTTGCGCAATCCGTCCATATCGTCGGAAAAGCACAGCAGCCGCGTCGGGATATCCGAAATGATCCCGAAAGCATGCCGCACCATGCTTGTCCGGGCGACCTCGCCAAAGGTCCCGATGTGCGGCAGCCCGGACGGGCCGTAGCCGGTCTCGAACAGGACGTAACCCTTTTCCGGCGCGCCCTTGTCGAACCGCTTGAGCAGCTTTCGCGCCTCTTCGAACGGCCAGGCGTTGGAGCTCATCGCAAGTTCGCGCAGATCAGACATTTTTCATTCCAGTTCAGAACAACAGATTTCGTTCACTCCCTATTGCTCCTGCGGCGCAGGGTCAATAATCTGTCGGCAGATATTAACGAGGAACACACCTATATGAGCCAGTCTGACACAAACCCTTCGCCCTGGTCGCCACAAGATGCGCTGGTCGCCATGATGGTCGCCGTATCGATCTCCGACCAGAATATCAAAACGGTCGAACTGCTGTCGATTGAACGGATCGTCAACCACCTGCCGATCTTTTCGGATTACGATTCGGACCACCTGCGGCTGGTGGTCAACGCCGTGTTCGACCTTATGGAGGAAGAGGACGGGCTGGACGCCCTTTTCGGGCTGGTAAAAGACGCGCTGCCGCCGAAGCTCTATGAAACGGCCTATGCGCTGTGCTGCGATGTGGCCGCGGCCGACGGACGGCTGCGGGAAACCGAACTGCGCTTCCTTCAGGAGACCCGTTACGAGCTGAATATCGACCGTCTGCGCACCGCCGCGATCGAATGGGGCGCCCGCGCCCGCCACATGCGGGCCTAGCTGCCGTAAACCCCGATCCAGCGGCGCAGGAGCGCCTGCTGCATACGCCGCGATTTTCGCAACCATGTTCGGCCGCCCCGCGGCCGTTCCCGTTCCTCGACCGGGATCGCGGCGCGTTTTTCCAGATCCGCCGTGAATATCGCAAAGGCCAGTTTGCGCCCGTTCGGACACTCGATGAACCCCGCCAGGGCGCTGACGAAATTGAGCGTTCCGGTTTTGGCGGCGACCTCTGCGCCCTTTATCTCGTAGATCTTGCCCTGCTCATCGGTCAGTTTGACGTCTTTCAGCAAGGGTCGCAGGCTGCCGTTCCATCCGTCGGCACCCAGAACAGACACCATATCCTGCGAGGAAATGCGCGACGCATCGCCCAATCCGGAGTGGTCGACAAATCGCGCGCTGTCCACGCCGAAGGTTTCCCTGGCCCAGTCGGTCATTTGCGCTCCGGACTCAAACAGATTTTGCGGGACGGTGCCTGATTTCGCACTGGCCGCCAGCCCGACCGCCTCGGCCGTGATATTGGTCGAAAAGCGCAACATGCTGCGCAGCATGTCGCGCAGTTGAGCCGACTCCACCGACGCGACCACTGTGCCTGACACCGGGCCGGTTGCTTTCGCCAGCGGCAGTTTGATGCCCTTGTCGGCGGCGATCAGGCGGAACGCCTCGGCCGCATAGTCGAACGGCCGGCGGACCGGCAGCCAGCGTCCGCCGCCCTTGCCGAGTGACGCCTTGCGCACGCTCCAGTTCTCGCCTTTTCCTGCCTGCTCGTACGCGAAGACCGGTGTGTCGCGGTCGGAAACGGTCATGCGGATGCCCTTGATTTCCGGCGTGAAGCGCGCGCCGCGCGCCGACATCGAAACGTCAAACCCGTCCTTGCCGCGCTTCCACTCGAAATAGACACGGTTGAAGTTCAGGATCAGGCCCGACAGCGTCGGGTTGTAGCCGACATACTCAGGCTGCTGGTCGTCTATCTGGTCTATGAAAGGCAGGGAGGCGTCATATATCCCGAAGCCACCGGTGACGCCCGTAATACCCGAGCCGGCCAGTTGACCGGCAAGTTCGCCGAAACCGTCGGAATCCAGATGCGGATCGCCCGCCCCCATCAGGACCAGATCGCCCTGGACGATGCCGCCCACCACCGGACCGGTTGCCACAATCCGCGTGGCAAAGCGATGCTCGGCGCCCAGTTTCCGCAGCCCGTAGAGCGTGGTGACCACCTTGGCGACGCTGGCGGGCGGCAGGGGCAGCGCGGGCGCCTCCGCCTCCAGCACGCGGCCGGACTCCAGATCGATCAGAACGATGCTCTTGTCGCCGGACAGGCCCGCGCCGGTCAGGATGGTTTCGAAGCTCGGGCCCGCCGGGCCTGGAGGCGACAGGCCCGAAGGCCGCGGCGGCGGGCGCAGGGAAATTTGCGGCGCTCCGGCCAACGCCACTCCGGCAACGCCCGACATCAGCCCCGCAAGCAGGGCGCGTCGATGCAGATGTTTTCCGGAACGGTCAGACATGGGCCGAGTAAAGCAAAGCGCGCTGGATGTTACAACCGGTCAAGTTGCTAGCCCTGCCAATCACCGCGGGCGCGTATTTCCGTCGAGGAGACATCCATCATCGGTCCTGTCAGCAACGCCCAGCACGGCGCCTTGCGCAGCGGCAGGGCGGTCGCCCGCCGCTCCGGCAGCCTGTTGTTGCGATAGCTCCGCGCCGCGGGCGAACAACCTGCCCTGATCTGCTCGCCGGGCCGGGCCAGAACGCCTATCGGGATGGATTTCATGATCTCCGACCATTTTTCCCAACGGTGGAAATTCACCAGGTTGTCAGCGCCCATGAGCCAGACGAACCGGACGTCGTGATACAGTTCGAACAGATGCGCCAGCGTCTCGGCGGTGTAGCGGGTACCGAAACGCGCCTCCAGATCGGTTACCACGATGCGCGGATGATGGTTTACCAGCTCCCGGCAGGCGGCCATGCGACGTTCCAGCGGCGCCGGCCCCCTTGGTTTCAGCGGATTTCCGGGGCTGACAAGCCACCAGACCCTGTCCAGCCCGAATTCCCGCAAGGCCCAGCGCGAAATGTGAAGATGTCCCGCGTGCGGGGGGTCGAAAGAGCCGCCGAGCAGCCCCACGCGCAGACCGGGCGTGGCAAGTGGCAAACTTGAAAACATCGGGGCTCCTTCCTAGATTGCCCTTGATACCTGAAATGGCTAGAACTGCCAGCAGGAAATGAACTCAGACCAAAGGCCCTCATCAAAATGGCATCCTATCAATACGTCTATCACATGGACGGCGTGTCCAAGACCTATCCCGGCGGCAAGAAATGCTTCGAGAACATCCGGCTGTCGTTTCTGCCCGGCGTGAAAATCGGCGTGGTCGGCGTCAACGGGTCGGGTAAATCGACGCTGATGCGGATCATGGCGGGGCAGGACAAGGATTTCACCGGCGAGGCATGGGCCGCAGAGGGCGCAACGGTCGGCTACCTGCCGCAGGAACCGCGTCTGGACGAAAACCTGACCGTGCGCGAGAACGTCATGCTGGCGGTGGCCGACAAGAAGGCGATCCTCGACAAGTACAACGACCTCGCGATGAACTATTCCGATGAGAACGCCGAGGAAATGGGCCGGTTGCAGGACGTGATCGACGCCGAGGACCTGTGGTCGCTGGACGCCAGCATCGACATCGCGATGGAGGCGCTGCGCTGCCCGCCCGATGACGCCGACGTCAAAACCCTGTCCGGCGGCGAGAAACGCCGTGTCGCGCTGTGCAAGCTGCTGCTGGAAGCGCCCGACATGCTGCTGCTCGACGAACCGACCAACCACTTGGACGCGGAAACCATCGCATGGCTGCAAAAGCACCTGATGGAGTACAAGGGCACGATCCTGATCGTGACCCACGATCGCTACTTCCTCGACGACATCACAAGCTGGATCCTCGAACTCGACCGCGGCCGCGGCATTCCTTACGAGG
>JBFIHV010000189.1:0-5524 GCA_041601595.1 Amylibacter sp.
AATACATCGGGCCGGGGCCTGACCGCAGATTGAGGTCGGTCCAGGAAGAAGCCATGGACTCGGCGAATGCTGCCGAACCGAAAAGAACGCCTGCAACGGACAGGCTCACTACTGTTTTCGTAATCATAAAAATAACCTTTGCTTGGGCAATCAGGCACGCAAGTTCGTCGCGCTGATCTGCTACCAGTTCGAAAAATGCACCGGCCCTGCCGGAATGTCGGCGGCCCGGGGCCCTCCCCATCGGCTGCCGATTCGACGGCAACCAAGGACCATCTGCCAGTATTATGAAGACGCCAGGCTGATGCAGATCAGTTACACCGTCCGAAAGAAACTGGCTTGGAAACGGTCGGTCCGGTGCCCTCGCCGTTCCCGATCGCGAAACGTCGCCCGTGCCGTTCCGTTACTCAAGCCCCAAAATCCGTCCCGCAGGCGCTGACGTCAGACGCCACCTGAAGCCGTTTCGCTCAGGAACCCAACCCTAAAGCCGAGCTGGTTTGAAGAAGAACCGCGCCGCCGCTCTCGAAGGTTGGCGCCAGTCGGCGCAGCTTGACGGATAGCTTTCTCCGGATAACGGAGTCGGATCCGCATTCATCGGGCGGCCGCCTCAAGACACTTGTGTATCAATAATAGCGCTAACCGAAAAGAACTCCGGTCACCATCGCGCATTGACTGGACGGTCTGTGCGGTACGTGACCATATGTCCGTTGAAAGCGAGTCGGCCCTGTCGGGCAGTCAACCAGATCAATTGTCTGAGCGTTCGCTGGTCACAATAACATCCTGAAAAATATAGCTTTATTCTTGGAGAATAAAATGAAGAATGTCTTGATTGGCGCAACCGTCGCCATGTCCATCACGTCCGGTGCCTATGCGGGCTCCGTCAGCGCGGTGGTTGCCGAACCTGAAGTTCAAAGCGTTTACGTAGCTCCTGCTACCCCATCGTGGGGCGGTTTCTATGCCGGTTTGTCGGCAGGGAAAGCATCGGGCGATCAAACCTATGCGGGCGAAGTACCAACCTCGTATGATCTGGACGGCAATGTATTCGGTGCATTCATCGGTTACAAATATGACATGCAACCGTTTGTGCTGGGAATGGAACTTGCTGCGATAAAGGGCCCGATCGAACAAACTGAAGTCGACGGTTCTGCGACCTATCCTGATTATAATTTCGGTCATGTGGTCGACCTGAAAGCGAGCGCCGGCTATTCCTTCGGCAAGCTTCTGGTTTCCGGCATTGTCGGCTATTCAACCGCAAAATGGGATGACGCCGGCACAACCACCACCGCCGACGGCATGTCATACGGTATTGGCGCCGATTACCTGATCACCGATAACTTGTTTGTCGGTGCGGAATATCTGAAGCGGAATCTGGATACCGACTTTCTCGACTCAGACGTCGATACGCTGCAGGCGAGAATTGGCTATAAATTCTAGGCCAGTTTTCTTCGCGGTCCGCTCATCAAGCTGAGTTGACCCACAGAACAGAAACGCCAGGCGGCAGGTTCCGTCTGGCGTTTTTGTATCGGTATGCAAAGACCTGCCGGACCCGGTATCGACCGGACACGCGATAATTGCGCTGGCCATGACACGGCCAAGTTTTCCACATCGTTTCTAAATTCAAAAGTGTCATCCAACGCATTGCCGACGTCATTCAGTGATGCGTCCTGCGCCAATCCCATCTCTGGAAATACTGATTTGCATCAATGTGAAAACCCTGATTCGCGCATAATATGCAAACTCAATGACCGCCATTCCGGCGGATTCAATTGGAGGGTTTCATAATGGACAAGGACCGGGTCGTCGGGGCGGCGAAAGAATTGAAAGGCAAGATCAAGGAGGGAGTCGGCAAGGCGGTCGGTGATGCAAAGCTTGAAGTCGACGGAAAAACCGACCAGGTCGAGGGTAAAATTCAGAACGCGATTGGCGGTCTGAAGGATGCGATTAAGAAGAAGATGGTCGCTGTGGTTGCATTTCCGCAGTGGTTGAGCCGGCGGTTTCCCGTGGCGATCTTCCCCGAAACAATCCGAAATGGCGCGTCTGAATTCTTGCAACGGGCTAGCTGGCTGTTCCCGAGCTTGAGTCCCGACTACGCTCAATTCAGACTTATCACTATTCCCGTAACAAAAAAGGAGTCGCGCTCATGAGCCGAAACACTCTTTACCTTGTGATCGGAGGTCTCGCCGTTGTTGTGGCGGTGATTGGGTATCAATATTATCAGGAACAGCAGAAAACCTCTACCATCCAGATCGATGTCGGCAAGGAAGGTCTTACTGTTGAAACGAAGTAGCACGGTCGTTTCCGGACCCCATGCCCGTAGAGGCGGCCAAACACATACGGCGAAATCCGGAAGCGTTGTGTGGAGAGATTCCCAATGAAACTTTATTTTGCGAAAGGGACTTAGACTATGTCCATCGGTACCATACTTATCATCATTCTTATCATCTTCTTGCTGGGCGGTTTCAGCGGACGCTTCGGCGGCTATGGCTATGGCTTCGGCCATGGCGGTATCGGCGCCATAGGCGTCATTCTGATCATCCTTCTGGTCCTGGTGCTTACCGGTCGGCTCTGACCAGATGCAAGACGCAAGGCTAAAGCCTTGAGCTGACCAGCAAAAAGCCGTCCCGAGAGGGACGGCTTTTTTATTCATCCCCCGGTCTGCGGGGGCCGGTTGTGCGGGGCGTCCGCATCAGTTGACGCTTCTGAAGACATCCAGCACAGGCGTTTCCGTATCAATTGAAGCGGTTCCGCGCCGAAATCCGGCGCGGAATTCTTATCTTGGCTGAATCAGATTCGTGATCCGACGCACGGCCACCCGGCGGTTGAGGCGTTCGGATTCCAGTGTTGGAACGAGAGGGAACCTTTCGCCGTAACCTTGCACGACCATGTTTTCCGACCGGACTCCGAAATATTCAGACAGGGCCAGTGCAACCGTTTCCGCGCGGCGATCCGACAGCAGCAAGTTGTAGCTTTCGTCACCAACGGCATCGGTATACCCCTCGATCAGGAACACTTCGCGCGGGTTTTCAGCGATAAGGTCCTGCATCAGAAGGCCTATTTCCCGAAGTTGTTCCGCTTCTGTCGGTTGAATCGCGGCCGAGTTGGTCTCGAACGTAATGTTGTCGAGATTGATTTCCGGCGCAAGATTACGGACTTCGCGATATTCCCGCACCTGGCTCAGGCTGAAGGTGCGCCCGATTTCGCGGCTTTCGGCGGCCCTTAGCGCCTCACGCAGGGCGGCCCTGTCCGTCGCATCCCGATAGGCAAGATCCGAAACGTACGGGGTTGGCAGCTTGCTGACCTCGACGGGTTCGAACCTGCGGGTGTCATCGATCAGCAGGACTTCATTCCCGTCCGTATCAATACGCGTCCGGCGCAGAACCTGACCGAGGGAATCGCGGATCGTTACGATCTGGACCCCGTCCGGACGGGTTACGAATGTGCGCGTCGAACCGTCGCTGAACGTTTCCGTGCGAACCGTATCGCCAGCCTGACGGACGAGGACGTCGTCGTCTTTCAGGACGCTGTAGTTGCCATACTGGTCCTGCACGACAACACGGTCGCCCGTTTTCGCGGTGACTTTCTCGCCATTTTTCAGAATAGCCCCGACGACGACAGCGCCAAGCACCAGCAGGCCGGCCTTTTCAAGATTGCTGAGCCCGCCGTCGTCCGAACCGGCCTTTGTCTCGGCAAATTCTTCGGTGCTCGAGCGTGTGGCCTCCTCGGTTACGGTTTGGGTGGTAACCTCGACATCTGTATTTGCTTCGGCGGCGGCTGTGACAGCGGCGATCTCTGCCTGGGACATATCATCGGCGCAGAGTGTCTCTCCAGCCGCATCGACCAGTTCGACCACACATTCGTCAGCTGCCGCAGCCGCTGCTTCTGCTCTGGCCTTTTCTTCGGCGATTGCGGTTTCTTCCGCTTTCTTGGCTTGGGCGGCAGCTTCGGCGTCGGCAATTGCCGTCGTTTCGGCCTGAGACCTGGCTTCGGCTTCCAGCAGAGCCTTGGCGTCTGCGTCGGCCTGTGCTTCGGCTTCAGACGCGGCCTTTTTCTCGGCCAGTGCCGCGGCTTCTTCAGCCTTTGCCGTGGCGTCGGCTTCAACTTTGGCGGCTTTGCTTTCGGCTTTCGCGTCCGCCTTTTCCGACTTGGCCTTTGCTTTGGCGTCGGCGTCGGCTGCTTTGGCGGCGGCATCGGCCTCGGCCAGGGCTGCGGCCAGTGCCGCGGATTCAGCCTTTGCCTTGGCGTCGGCCTCGGCTTTAGCGGCATCCTGAGCTTTCAGGTCAGCGGCGGCTTTCGCGTCAGCTGCGGCGCGCGCGTCTGCGTCCGCCTGTGCCTTGGCATCGGCGTCCGCTTCCTGAGCCTTCAGATCGGCTGCGGCTTTCGCGTCGGCTGCGGCAAGCGCCTCCGCGTCCGCTTGCGCCTTGTCTTCGGCCGCAACTTGCGCCTCTGCCGTTGCCGCTTTGGCTTGGTCACTCATACAGACTTCGGCGTTTACCGCGCGCACGATCCGCTCTGCGATTTGTTCGTTTGATCCGCCCTTGTCCTTCGCGGCCGGGGTTCCCTCCGGAAGGAGCAGGCCCGGATCGCAGGCGACCTCTGCAAGTTTCAGCTCTTCCAGACAGGCCTCTTCGGCGTCCTTGGGTTTGCCTTTGAAATCCGCCAGACAAAGTAGTGTTGTTTCCAACGCTTCTGCGGGAATGGGTGCCGGTGTTTGCGCTTTTGCCTGCGCAAACCCGGGCAGCGGCTGTAAAAACGACAAGGCAACAACAATGGCCGTCGTGGAATTCAGTTTCTTACTGATCATGTTAGTTCCTCTGAGTGATAATTAAGTACACAGTGTCTGGCCCGGATGTGCCGTCGGGCCGCCATTGCCCCGGCTTCACGCTGCAAGAAATGGCTGTTCGCGTATTTGGAATTCAGACGCCGACACGCATCGAGGCGATGGGGCCGATTATTCCAAAAACCTGCAGAAGCCAGATCACGACGCCGATCACCACCACGATGTTCAGTATCTTGCGGATTTTGCGATCCATCGGAATATAGGTGTTTACCAGCCAGAGCAGAACCCCGACGACGATCAAAGTGATTACAAGATTGATAAGCGGCATAGATTGTTTCCAAAAATAAGGGGCGCAAGCGCGATTTTCAAGCGGAATTCCGGCATCAGATCCCTGTTTCCGCGAGGCAATGATTGCCGGCCTCCGGCGACTTGGGACTCTGAAACCTTGGCAGCCCGCGAATTTCGCGGACTGCCCTGACTTATGCTGGCGCAAAGGTTCACGCCATCCGCCTTCAGCGGACGATATGAACGATCCTGCGCTCGGTCGAATCCACGACAACCGGCACGCCGTTGACGTAGACGTAGGAATACTCGCTTTCCGGAACCGGGATAAGTGTCACGGTTTCGGGCAGCCCGGCGCCGACGACGACTTCGCCATCCAGATAGACCTGTTCGACAGGATTGGACTGGACATAGGTCACGACCTTTTCATCGACGGCCAGCGCCTCGCCGGCTCCTGCGCCCATGATA
>JBFIHV010000190.1:0-5523 GCA_041601595.1 Amylibacter sp.
GCAAGGGGAGAAGCTCGTGTCTCAAGCGAATGACACTGCAGGTACGCGTCGTGACTTTCTGTACGTTGCAACAGCAGCTACAGGGGCCGTGACCGCAGGCGCTGCGGTATGGCCACTAATCAACCAGATGAATCCGAGTGCCGACGTTCAGGCCCTGTCGTCGATCGAGGTCTCTATCGGGGATGTCGAGATCGGCACCCAGGTCACGGTAAAATGGCTCGGCAAGCCGGTTTTCATCCGCCACCGCACGGCGGAAGAGATCGAAGCCGCGCGCAGCACCGATCTGGCGGATCTGAAGGACACCGACAGCCGCAACGCAAATGCGCCGGGTGACGCCATCGACGCCAACCGCGCGCTGGACGAGAGCGGCGAATGGCTGGTCATGATGGGCGTATGCACCCACCTCGGCTGCGTGCCTCTGGGCAACGGCTCCGGCGATTTCGGCGGCTGGTTCTGCCCGTGCCACGGGTCGCACTACGATACGGCCGGCCGTATCCGCAAGGGCCCTGCACCGCGCAACCTCGACGTACCTGTTGCGGCTTTCGTCGATGAAACAACAATCAAGCTAGGCTAGGGAGAGACATCATGGCTGGTATTCCACACGATTCCTACGAGCCCAAGTCCGGCTTTGAAAAATGGCTGCACGTGCGCCTGCCGATTGTCAGTCTTGTCTATGACACGCTGATGATCCCCACACCCAAGAACCTGAACTGGATGTGGATCTGGGGCATCGTCCTGACATTCTGCCTGGTCCTGCAGATCATCACCGGCGTCGTTCTGGTGATGCATTACACGCCGCATGTCGACATGGCTTTCGCCAGCATCGAGCATATCATGCGCGACGTGAACGCAGGCTGGGCGATCCGCTACATGCACATGAACGGCGCGTCGCTGTTCTTTATCGCCGTTTACGCCCATATTTTCCGCGGCCTGTACTACGGTTCCTACAAGGCCCCGCGTGAAATCACATGGATCATCGGCATGCTGATCTACCTCGCGATGATGGCGACCGGTTTCCTCGGCTACGTTCTGCCCTGGGGCCAGATGTCCTTCTGGGGCGCCACCGTTATCACCGGCCTGTTCGGCGCGATCCCGGGCATCGGTCCGGTCATCCAGGAATGGCTGCTGGGCGGGCCCGCTGTCGACAATGCGACGCTGAACCGGTTCTTCAGCCTGCACTACCTGCTGCCGTTCGTGATCGTCGGTCTGGTCGCCGCCCATATCTGGGCGTTCCACACCACCGGCAACAACAACCCGACCGGCGTCGAAGTGCGGCGCAAGTCGAAAGCCGAAGCAGACAAGGATACGGTTTCGTTCTGGCCGTTCTACGTTGTCAAGGACGCCTTCGCGCTGATGCTGATCCTGGTGATCTTCATGGCGGTCGTCGGTTTCATGCCGAACTACCTTGGCCACCCTGACAACTATATCGAGGCGAACCCGCTGGTGACACCGGCGCATATCGTTCCCGAATGGTACTACCTGCCGTTCTACGCGATCCTGCGCGCGATCACCTTCGACGTGCTGTTCCTCGATGCGAAGTTCCTTGGCGTTCTGATGATGTTCGGGTCGATCGCCGTGATGGCTCTGGCGCCATGGACCGACACGTCGCCGGTCCGGTCCGGCCGCTACCGTCCGCAGTTCAAGTGGTGGTTCTGGCTGCTGGGCTTCGATTTTATGGTTCTGATGTGGTGCGGCGCGCAACCGGCCGAGGGTCTGGTTCCGACCATCTCTCTGATCGGCGCGATCTACTGGTTCGCATATTTCCTGGTCATCCTGCCGGTTCTGGGCTGGAAAGAGAAAACGCTGCCGGTTCCGGAAACCATCGAGGCTGATTTCGATGCGCATTACCCACCAAAAACCAGCCCTGCTGAATAATCGGGTCAGAAGGAAGAAAAAAATGAAAAGCACAGTTTTTTCAATTCTAGCCGCATTTGGTCTGGCCGTTGGTGGAACAGCTGCTTACGCAGCGGGCGCGGAAAGCCACATCGAGGATTTCGATTTCTCTTTCGAGGGCCCGTTCGGCAAGTTCGACCAGTTCCAGTTGCAGCGCGGTCTGCAGGTCTACACCGAGGTCTGCTCGGCCTGCCACGGCATGCAATATCTCGCATTCCGGAATTTGGGCGACGAGGGCGGACCGGGTTACGGTGAAGCCGAGGTGAAAGCCTATGCCGCGCAGTTCGATGTTTATGACGCCGAACTGGATGACACGCGCCCAGCCATAGCTTCGGACAAGTTCCCGTCATCCCCGCTGGAAGGCGCGCCTGACCTGTCGCTGATGGCCAAGGCCCGCGCCGGATTCCACGGCCCCGCGGGTCTGGGGATCTACCAGATCACCAAAGGCATGGGCGGTCCGGAGTATATCGCTTCGATCCTGTCCGGCTACACAGGCAAGGAAAAAGAAGAGGCGGGTGCGATCCTTTATGAAAACACCGCGTTTCCGGGGGGCTGGATTGCGATGGCGCCACCTCTCCAGGACGGGTTGATCGAATATGCCGACGGCCACGGCAACGATGTGCACCACATGGCGCAGGATGTCGCTGCCTTCCTGATGTGGGCGGCGGAACCGAAAATGATGGCGCGCAAGCAGCTCGGCTTTCTCGGCGTCGGTTTCCTCGGTCTGCTGACGATTCTTCTCTACCTCAGCAACAAACAGCTGTGGGCGCCGGTAAAGCGCAAAGAGAGTTGACGCTGATAACAAGAATTGAAAAAGGCGCGGTTCACGCGCCTTTTTTTATGCCCAGATAACGGCGCAGAGGTTCCGGCGGATCGGCGAACAGCGCCGCGGTGTCGACGGGCGCACGCGCCACGCCCTCGGCAACCAGCACCGTTTGGTCGGAGATGTATTTCGCATCGTCCGGGTCATGCGTCACCATCAACAGTGTCGTGTTGGTACTGTCTACGATTTCGGCGACCAGATCCAGCATCTCTCGCTTGAGCGCAGGCCCCAGCGCCGCGAAGGGCTCGTCAAGGCACAGGACGGGCTTGTCGCGAAGCAGGGCGCGGGCCAGCGCCACCCGCTGTTGCTGCCCGCCGGACAGTTCCGAAGGCATCTTCTTGCCGTGATCCTTCAGGCCGACGCGGGCCAGCGCGTCCCTTACTCTCAGTTTTTCCTCTGTCGTCAGCCTCAGGTTCGGCCTGATCCCCAGCGCGATGTTCTTTTCCACCGACATGTGGGGGAACAGGTTGTGGTCCTGAAACAGCAGGGTGATCGGACGGTCGGCCGGCGGCAGGTCGGTGATGTCCTGGTTGTTGTAGTATATGCGTCCCGCGTCCTCTTTCAGGAACCCTGCGATGGCCGACAGCAGAGTGCTCTTGCCGCCGCCGGACGGACCGAGCAGGGCGATCTTGTGGCCTTCCTCGATCACGAAATCCGCGGTCAGCCGGAAATTGCCGTGCCGCAGGACGAGGCTATCTAATGTGATGCTCAAGGCGGCCTCCCCGATCGAACAGCCAGAAAAGGAACAGGCTCAGCGAGACGAGAACAAGGGCGACGCCGCCGGCTGCTTCCAGCTGATAGGCCGCCATAAGCCGATACATGGTCAGCGGCAAGGTCGAAATATCCGGCGGCGCAAACAGCGCGATGACGCCCAGATCGCCCATCGACAAGGCGGCGGACAGGCCCGCGGCAAACCCCACCTGCCGCTTGATACGGGGCCAGATCGCCAACTGGAACCGGCTGAACCCGCGCATCCCGATACTGTCGGCAAGCCGCCCGTAATGGCCTTCGGCGCGGACCAGCGCGGGCAGGATGATGCGCAGCGCGAAGGGCAGGCTCATCGCGGCGTTGATCAGCGCGGTGACCGGCAGGGCCAGCGCGAAAGGATCGGCGAAGGGGTTGATCAGGATGAACAGCCCGGTTCCGATGACGAAGGGCGAGGCCGCCAGCGTCAGGAAGCCCAGCGCCTCCATCGCCTGAGAGGTCCTGCGCCGCCGCCCGGACAAGCGCACGATCAGGAACGACAGCGACAGCGCCAGCACGATGGCCAGAACCGAGGAGCCGAGCGCGACGATCACCGAGTTCGAGGCAGCGGGCCAGACCTGGGCCGGAAGGCGGAGCAGCGGCGGGACGCCCTTGACCAGTATCGAAATCAGCGGCGTGAACAGGAACAGCGCGACGGCGATCAGGATGACCCGGTCGAACAGCCGGTTCCACCACTCGCGCCCGTCCCAGCGCAGTGGCGCACGGTCCAACCCGACGGAAAACTTCGCCGGTGAAGAGACGAGTATGCTAACGGTCGCGACGCCGGCGCAAAGCCCGAACTGGATCAGCGCCAGCAGCGCCGCCTTGGACAGGTCGAAATCGAACCGCAGAGCCTGATAGATCGCCACCTCCAGCGTCGTCGCCTTAGGGCCGCCGCCCAGCGCCAGCGCCACGGCGAAGCTGGTGATGCAGAGCAGGAAGACCAACATGAAGGCGCCCGGAACGATCGCCCTCAGCATGGGCCGTTCGAGCTGCCGGTGGATGTCGTGGCTTGACATGTTGAGCTGCGCCGCCAGCCGGAAATGCTCTGACGGGATCGAGACCCAGCCCTGCAGGATCAGCCGGATCGCCAGCGGGATGTTGAAGAAGACATGCGCCAGAACCACGCCGGTGAACCCGTAAATGTCCAGCCGCGACCCGCCGAAGCCCGCCAGGATCTCGCTGATGTAGCCCGACCGCCCCCAGACCGCGAGAATGCCCAGAACCGCAACGATGCTGGGCAGGATAAAGGGTGCTCCCAGCAGGGTGACCATGATCTGCCGCCCCGGGAACCGCCGCCGCGCCAGCGCGCGCGCGGCTGGAATGGCCACCAGAACGCTGATCGTGGCGGACACGAAGCCCTGCCAGACGGTGAAGCGCAGCGCGGCCCAGTCCGACGCGCCCATGCCGGTCTGGACGGAGGCCCGCGACCAGACGGCAAGGACCGTGCCGAAAGTGATCAGCAGGAGGAGCAGCAGAGCCGACCCTCCTGTCAGGATATGAAAGGCCCTTAGCGGCTTAGTGCGGTTAGCCATTCTTGCAGTGCCGCATCGCGCACATCCTTTGCCTCGTCGGCCGGTACGATCAGGCTCTCGACGGGCGTGATCAGGGTTTCGAAACCTTCCGGCAACCCGTCGAGCGGGAAGACAGCCGGATACATCCAGTTCGTCGTCGGGATCACCGACTGGAACTCGTTCGAGGTGACGAACTGCATGAACTGCTCCGCCAGTTCCGGCTGGTCCGACCCGGCGATCTTGCCGGCTACCTCGATCTGCATGTAGTGGCCCTCCTTGAACGACGCGGCGTTCTTGGTCGGGTCGCCTTCCGCAATCAGGTGATACGCGGGCGATGTGGTGTAGGACAAGACCATATCGGCCTCGCCCTCCAGAAACATGCCGTAGGCCTCCGACCAGCCCTTGGTGACGGTCAGGATATGCGGCGCGAGCCCTTCCCAGATCTCGGGCGCGCGGTCGCCATAGGCGGTTTTCACCCAGAGCAGCAGGCCCAGGCCGGGGGTCGAGCTGCGCGGGTCCTGAATGACGATCTTGAGGTCGTCGGGCGCC
>JBFIHV010000191.1:0-5509 GCA_041601595.1 Amylibacter sp.
CATGCAGGCGAAACTCGGCGTCCTGTTCACGCAGGACGGCCACCGCAACGGCTCTGTCGCCATCGCCCGGGATCTGGGCCTTCTGGGGCCCGCCGCGCTGTTGTCGCACAGCGTAGACCTGACGCCGCAGGACATTGCCGCGTTGAAACAGACCGGCGCCCATGTGGTGCATAATCCCAGCGCCATCATGTCCGTCTATGGCCGCTGTCCCGCGCCAGAACTGATCGACGCGGGCGTGACGGTCTGCATCGGCTCGGACGCGGGTGCGCCGGACCGCGGCTTCGACATGTTCCGCCATATGGCGCGATGCATGCATTATCACCGCCGGCATTTTCGGGATCCTTCGGTGATGCCGCCCGGAAAAGTGCTGGAGATGGTGACAATCGATGCGGCCAAGGCCTTGGGAATGGACGATATTCTCGGCTCGATCGAGGTCGGCAAGAAGGCGGATATCGTTCTGGTGGACATGCGCAAGCCGCACCTCTATCCGCCGAACATGCCGGTCACGCGGCTCGCGCATTTCGCCAATGCCGCCGATGTGGACACGGTGATCGTCGACGGCCGGGTCCTGATGGAAAAACGCAAGCCGGTCCGCGTCGATCCCGCCGGAATCCTTGATTTCGCGGCGGCGGAAACGGCGCGAACTCTGCAGCGCGCCGGCCTGTCATCCCTGACCAGAGAGCCATCCGATTACTGGGGCTCCGGCAAGCGGAATGCCGGACCCTATCCGGTCCGAAATTGAACCTCCGTGCCGCGCTGCGGTGCATGGAGCCCTGAAAAAGCAAAACGTCGAAAGCGACCATGAAGATACTTGTGCTGAACCCGAATACGACCGGCTCGATGACGGCGAAGATAGCAGAATGCGCCCGCGATTTTGCGAGCGACGGCGTTGAGATCATAGCCCGAAACCCGTCTTGCGGCCCCGTAAGCATCGAGGGCTATTTCGATCAGGCCCGGGCCGCCGCCGGGATCATCGACGAAGTCCGGCGCGCCATCGACGAGGGTGTGGACGGCATCGTCCTCGCCTGTTTCGATGATCCGTCTTTGGATGCCTGCCGCGCGATGGCCACTTGCCCGGTGATCGGCATCTGCGAGGCAGCGGTCCACACCGCAACCATGCTCGGGACCAGTTTTTCGGTTGTCACGACCCTGCCCCGCTCGGTCCCGATCATACAGGATCTGGTGCTTAAATACGGGGCCGAACGCAGATGCCGCCGGGTCCGGGCTTCTGGCATTCCGGTGCTGGATCTGGAAACCAGCGCCGATGCCCGACAGCGCATTCTCGACCAGATTCTCTCGGCCAAGCGCGAGGACGGCTGCGAGTCGATTGTTCTGGGCTGCGCCGGCATGGCGGACCTGGCGCGCTGGCTGGGTGAAGAATCCGGCCTGCCGGTGATAGACGGGGTCGTCGCCGGGGTGAAAATCATGGAGGCCCTGATCGGGACCGGACTGAAGACCAGCAAGGTCGGGGCCTATGCGGCGCCGCGACCGAAATAATACGCGCGAAAGCTGAACCGGCCAAAAAGTTTGTCTCCCGGCGCGAGGGGTTCAGGCCACTGCGATTGCCGTGTGGCGTCAACGTGGCCAATGCGGTGGCGTCAACGTGGCCAATGCGAGGGATTCCGTACGACCCCTTCAGAGGCGGCCTGAAGTTTTTGATACTGCCGAGACGGCCCCTCACGGCGATGGCAGCAGATCTCTCCGGCGACCGGTGTATTCCACGGCCAGGCTTGCGAGCGTTTCGCGCGACGAAGTTGACGTCTCCGCGATCGGCAACCGGACCGCAGGTGTCATAAGGCCTGCCTCGCCAAGCAGAAACTTGAGCGGTGCGGGACTGTTTTCGATGAACATCGCCTCGGCCATGGGCCGCAGGACCTCATGGATTTCCAGTGCGCGCGCGGTGTCCCCTGCGACCCAGGCCTTGTGGAGCGCCGTGCAGATTTCCGGGTCGTAATTGGACAACACGCTGGTCAGGCCCGAGGCCCCCAGCGCGTAGAACGCCAGCGCGAGACCGTCATCACCGCAATGCACAACGAAACCGGGTCCGGCCGCCGCGCGGATGTCGGACACGCGCGCCGGGTCGCCGCCGGCTTCCTTGATCGCCACGATATTGCTGCAGTTCCTGCACAGAGTGGCCACGGTGTCTGCGGCGATGGAAACGCCGGCGCGCCCCGGCACGTTGTAGAGAACGACATCGACCGGCGTTGCCTCGGCCACGGCCTTGAAGTGGGCGGCAAGCCCGCTTTGCGATGGCTTGTTGTAATAGGGCGTGACCACGAGCACGCCATCAGCGCCGAGGTCCGTCGCCCGTCGCGTCGCATCGATCGTTTTCGCCGTGGAATTGAAGCCGGTGCCGGCCATAACATAGGCCTTGCCTTGCGCGCGCTCGACGGTACGCGTGATCACGGCGTCCGCCTCTTCATTCGTCAGGGTTGCCGCCTCGCCGGTGGTTCCGACCGGGACGAGGCCCGCAACGCCGGCTGCCAGTTGCCGTTCGATACTCGCGTCAAAGGCGGCCCAGTCGATTGTGCCGGTTTCGGTGAAAGGGGTGACGAGCGCGGTAAAGACGCCGTCAAAGCGGCTTGTGTCGTTCATGGTAAGGCTTTCTTGTTATCAGGAAATCATGTCTTTGGGTTCGTAGAACCCGTTCGGGCGGTCGACCAGCCAACGGGCCGCATCCAGCGATCCGGCGGCGTAGGCTTCGCGTGAGCGGACGGAAAGCTCCAGGCGGATCGTCGCGACGCCGTAATCCACGGTGACCGTGTTGACGCCGGGCGTGTCCCCGATGCGCTGGATGTCGGTGGCGATGTCGTGCCCGCAGGCCGCGCCGAGTTCTCTGGACAGGCGCAGGGTCGTTCCGGAGGCGGCAGGCTTCTTCTTTTCATTGTAGATCTCGCCCACCGTGACCGCGGACCCCGGCAAGGCGGTTGCGAGGGCCCTCGCCGCTGCGGCGAAATCCTCGAACCCCTTGGTGAAATTGGCGCCCACGAGCATCGGACGCCGTTCTCCTTCGGCACGCAGGCGCGCGGCCTGTTGATCCGAGAATCCGGTCGTGCCGATCACCAGAGGCATCGCGTTGTTTCCAAGCCGGTCGAGCAACCGAAGCGTTCCCTCAGGCGTCGAGAAATCAACGAGGACGTCGGCCCCGTCCAGCCCTGCGCCGCGAAGCGGAACGACGCGGCCGCCGTCGCCCCTCGCTGATATTGCTTCCGCCAATGTAAGGTCCGGCGCCTTTGCGATCATGTCCAGCAAGGCCCTGCCGACGCGCCCTGTCGCGCCCAATACCGATATGCGTGTCATTCCGCCTCTCCGATCAGTCAATCACGACCTTGGTTTCGCTCATCTCGCGCAGGGCGATCCGCACGCCTTCGCGGCCAAGGCCGGATTTGCGCATACCGCCGAAAGGAACGTGCTCGGCGCGGAAGTCCGGCCCCTCGTTTATCATGACGCCGCCGACCTGCAGGCGCCGGGTCAGATCGCGGATCGCTTTGTGGTCGTTGCTGAAAATACCGGCCTGAAGCCCGAATCCGGCTGCGTTCACCTCGTCGGCAGCCACCCGCAGATCGCTGAACCTGCGCATGGCCAGAACCGGACCGAAGGTTTCCTCGCGCATCAGTTTTGTGGCCGGGTCGACATCCCTGAGGACAACCGGATCGAAAGACGTGTGTTGCCGCCATCCGCCGGTCAGAAGCGTCGCGCCGGCATCGCAGGCGGCCGCGATCCGGGCGCTCACTTCCACCGCGGCCTCCCGGTCGATGACGGGTCCCATGATCGTGGCGGGGTCCGCCGGATCACCGGTGATCACGTTCCCGGCCCTGGCCAGCAGGCAGTCGATGAATTTTTCCTCGATGCTCTCGTGCACGTAGAGCTTCTTGACGGCGGCACAGCTTTGACCGGCAATTTCGTAGCGCTGGTTGACGGCGGTTGCCGCGGCTGCCTCCAGATCGGCATCCGGCATGACGAAAAGCGGGTCGTTGCCGCCGAGTTCCATCAGGCACCTGACAAGGCCGCTGGCGCGCTTCAGCGCGAGGCCGGCATTCGGCCCGCCGGTGAAACTCAACAGGTCAATCGGAGACCGGGCAAGCGCCAGAGCCTCATCCGCGCCGCCGTGGACGATCTGAATCAGCCCGTCCGGCGCGCCGGCCTGCTGGCACAGTTCAATGAACAACTGGGCGGCCAGCGGGGCCTTGGGCGAGGGTTTCGCGATTATGGCGTTTCCCGCAGCGATCGCCGGCCCCAGCTTGTGGCAAAGCAGGTTGACCGGATAGTTGAACGGGGTGATCGCGGCGACCACGCCGGTCGGCACGTAGGTCACGACCGCCTGCCGGTCCACGCCGCCCGCGACGATGCCGCAATGCAGGACTTCGCCGTCCAGAAAAGTGGCGGCATCGCCCGACAAACGCAGGGTGTTCTGGCAGCGCCGTATCTCGTTCCGGGCTTCGGTGATCGTCTTGCCCATCTCTTGGGAAATGGTTCGGGCGAGCGTCTCGGCCTCGCGGTGCACCAGTCCGGCAATTTTTTCGAGCAGCGCGCGTCTTTCGTGCGGGGTCGAAGACCGGAACGCCTGCGCCGCGCGTTGTGCGCGGATCACGGCGTCATGGATATCCGGAGCCGGCGTTCTGGCAACCACACCGACGAGGGAGTTGTCATAGGGGTTGCGGACCTCGATGCGGTCGTCTGGCGTGGTCGTTATGGCGTGTGTGACCTGCAAGGTCATTTTGATCTCCAGTTTTCTTTTTCGGTATCGCCGCAATGGTCGGCGGCATTCAGAACCTCTGCGAAGGTAACCGGCCCTACCGGCCAGCGCCGTCCGCGCAGCGAGTTTGCATCCGGGCGGTCATCTGCAAGGGCGGAAACCCAGTCCAGACAGAACCGCCCCTGACAGCGCCCCATTCCGAAACGGCCAGACAGCCGGATCGTCCGGGCGGAGGGCGTGTCGGTTTCGGACATCTGCCCCATCGCGTCCCGCAGATCGGCAACGGAACGGTTTTCGCAGCGGCAAATGATTGTCTCGTCAGGCAGCCCTGCCAGATGCGCCCGCCCGTCATGGGCGAACATGGCGCCCAGCGCCTGCTGTGCGATCCGTTCCGGTTTCAGTGACGGCGGCTTCGGGACGGAACCGCCCAGCCCGAGCTTTTCCATCACCTCGGCCGCGGCGCGCACTCCGTCCGTTCCGGACGCGCGTTGGCCCAGAACCTCGCGGCAATCGCCCGCGAAAACGACAGGCAAGCCCTCGATTTCGGCAACGCCGTAGTCGTTCCTTGCCAGACCGTCATGAAGCCCCAGACGGTCGGCCATGATTTGCCCATGGCGACCCCGGTTGGTTGTCGTCAGTTGCAACGCCCCATCGCTTTCCCGGATTTTCAAGAGGTGCGTTCCGGTGACTATCGGCACGGAAGCAACACGGAGGGTGGCAAGATACCCCGCTGCCTCTTTCAGTACCGGCAGCGGCAGCCGCAGGGCTTTCAGAGGATGCGCGAAGGGCCGTCCCGCCTCGATGATCGCGGCC
>JBFIHV010000192.1:0-5492 GCA_041601595.1 Amylibacter sp.
CGTTCCGGTGGGCGAGGCGATGATGGCCTGCGTCCTGCTGGACCACGTGCTGCTGCACCGCGGACAGGTCGGCGAGAACCAGGGCCGGATCGGCTAGGGCGCGTTTTCGTTCGGAAAACGTCGCGATCAAAAGCGGCGAAGTCAGGAAGCGATCATGAAATTCAAGAAAACCGAAGACACCACGCGCGTGGTCTGCGCTGACGACCCAACCGTGGAGGTTATTTCGAGACTGGGGGGGATGCATGCCGGTCCAACAGTATTTTTTGTCGGTTTGGATGGCGAGATGTTTATTTTTGTTGCAGGCCGCCCCGACGGCCCCGTGCCGAACATCGATGGCCCGCTGCCCGAGGAGTTCAGATTCTACACGATCGTCGACATGTTGAAGATCCGCAAAGTCAGGACCGCGCTGAGGTCAAAGACACTGGTGGACAACTGGCTTCGGTCAACTGCCACCAGCTTTACGTCGGCTGAGCAGCAGGACCGCGTGATCGAGGCGCTGACCGATGGGATCAAAGAGCTTAGCACCGTCTACGACTTTATGTTCAGCAGGGTGACGTTCTCGAAAGCGCTGCAACAAAAATTGAAAGACGGGGACTTTGTCGAGCATTGACGACGATCTTGGTTGGTGCAATCGAAAAAAAACCGCAGTCGCTGCGGACTTTCAGGACGATGAGGATCTGCGCGTTCAGGCGTTGATGTTGTCAGTCAGCGCTTGCGCGACGGTGGGTTCGCCACGCGGTCGGCGGGCTTCAAGAATTGCTCGCCGGTGGACGGATCGGCTGGGTTTGCCGGTTGACTGGCCGGGGTAGAGGCACCCGGCGTCTTTGGTGCGTGTTCTTTCAATGGAACGATCCGGCGCGAAATGATAATCTGGTTTTTTCGGGTTTTGAAGGAGACCGGCAAAATGGAGTCTTCCGCTGATCCCGTGATACATGGTTCCGTCAGTCAGGGTTTCGAGCCTGTGCGCGACGCTTTCGTCGAGAATTTCACCCGCAGGAACGAACTGGGCGGGGCGTGCTGCGTTTACCGCCATGGCGAGAAGGTCGTCGATCTTTGGGGTGGCGTGCGCGATCCGGAAAGCGGAGCGCCGTGGGAAGACGATACCATGGTGCTGGTGTTTTCCGCGACGAAAGGGATGTCGGCCATGGTCATGGCGCTGGCCCATTCGCGCGGGCTGCTCGATTATGAGGCGCCGGTGGCGGACTACTGGCCGGAGTTCGCCCAGAACGGAAAGGGCGCGATCACCGTGCGCCAGTTGCTGTCGCACCAGGCCGGTTTGCACATGTTCACGGAGCCGGTGGACCGCGCGACGGTCGCCGACCTCGACCGGTTGGCGGTGATCATGGCGCGGCAGAAACCGGCGTGGGAGCCCGGGACCCGTTACTCCTATCACGCGATCACGCTCGGCTTCTACGAAAGCGAACTGATCCGGCGCGTCGATCCCCGGCACCGGACGCTGGGGCAATTCTTTCAGGACGAAATCGCGGCGCCGCTTGGTGAGGAGTTCTATATCCGCCTGCCCGAAAACATTCCGAACGCGCGGTTGGCGCCGCTGCAGCCTGCCGCCCGCCTGAAGGCACTGATGGGCCTGCCGTTCCGCTTTGCGCTGGCGGTGATGTACCCGCCTTCGCACGCATACAGGGCGTTTGCGGTCAATCCGGGAACCGTATTGCCCATCGATCCGCAGAACGTCTATGCCCGAAATCTGGAAGTGCCGTCCGGCGGCGGCGTCGGCACCGCGCGCGCCATGGCGCGGGCCTACGGCGTCTTCGCGGCCGGCGGAGGCGAATTGGGCCTGAAGCGCGAGACGCTGGAAGCGCTGGCCGCGCCGGCGGTGCCGCCCTCCAGGGGGAACTTCGACATATGCATGAGGGGCGAGGTGGAATATGCGCTCGGGTTTATGAAAAGCAACAAGGGTATTTCATTCGGCCGGCCGGGTTCATACGGCGCACCGGGTGTCGGCGGCTCGATGGGTTACGCCGATCCGGCGGCCGGGATCGGCTACGGCTATGTCACCGACCGCATGGGCGTCAAGATCGACGGCGACCCGCGCGACGTGGCGCTTCGGGAGGCACTTTATTCCGTCTTGGCGAAAATGCGCTAGGCGCGAGCCTTGCTCAACTGAACGGCGAGAATGCCCGCCATGATGGTCAGGACGCCGAGCACGTCTATCAGCCCGAGCTGCTCGTTCAGGATCAGCGCGGCGGTTGCCACGCCGAAGAACGGATTGAGGAAATGGAAGGTCGCGGCTTTGACGGGGCCGATGCGGTTGACCAGAAAGAACCAGACCAGCGTCGCCACCAGACCGGGAATGAAAATCGTGTAGACGAAAGCCCAGAGCGCCAGCGGTGTCCAGGCAAAGACCCATTCCTCGGTCAGCAGAGCGAAGGGCATCAGGGCAAAGCCGCCGACCAGCATTTGCAGCCCGACGATCATGAACAGGTTGCCGCCGGCCGAAGCCGACCGGACCGTCAGCGTGGCCACCGCCAGCGCCGCGACGCCGACGACGCACAGCAGGATGCTGAAAAGGTCCGCGCCGCCGCTGACGCGGGTCAGCATCAGGGTGCAGACGCCCGCGAAGCCGACGAACAGGCCCAGAACGCCGATCATCGGCAATTGCTGCTTGAAGACCACGCGCTGGATCGCCGCCACCAGCAGGGGCATCATGCTGGCGATGATCGAGGCGAAGCCCGCCTCCAGCGTCTGCATGGCGATGAAGAACAGGCCGAGATAGATCGCGTTCTGGCAGACGCCGAAGACGGTAATGCTGCGGACGATCCTGCGGCTGAAAGTGATGCGCTGGCCCATCAAATAGGCGAGTGTTATGGCGATGGTCCCCGCGATCAGGAAGCGCATGCAGGAGATCGTCAGAGGCGGCGCCACCTGCACGATGATGCGCGCGGACGTAAACGCGCTGCTCCACATAAGGGAAAATGCCAGCCCGAGGCCGATGCTTCGCATATCCATGGTTTCGTCCGTTCAGAAAAAAAGGCCGCAGTCGCTGCGGCCTTCGGGGTCTTTGACGGTATCCGCGCGATCAGGCGTTGATAACGTCTTTCAGCGCTTTGGCAATCGTCACTTTGGCGACGCGGTCGGCTGGCTTCAGGAACTGCTCGCCGGTGGCTGGGTTGCGCACCATGCGCTCCGGACGGGCGCGGCAGGCGAACTTGCCAAGGCCGGGCAATGTAACGGCACCGCCGTTGGCGACTTCTTTGGTGATGATGTCGGTCAAGGCGCCAATGTAGTTGTTGGCGGTTGCCTTGTCCGAACCCGTTGCTTCCGCGAGTGCTGCAACGAGTTGGGTTTTTGTCATCGGTTTCTGAGTCATTATACTGCTCCTGTTTGTTGAGTATTCGACAAGCCCTTGTTGGACGTCCGAGTGCATTAAACAAGATATTGTATACCAACTCAACAAATTCGCGCTTCGAATAAGTGCAAAAAAGCAACAAAATAGGGGTGTTTTGGCTGTTTTTACAAAAAAGCGGTCTCGTTGAAGCTCCGAAGCTTGCGGGAATGCAGTCTTTCGAGCGGCATTTCACGCAAAAGTTCCATGGCGCGAATACCGATCGAAAGGTGCTGGGCTACCTGTTTCTTATAGAAATCGGTGGCCATTCCGGGCAGTTTCAGCTCTCCGTGCAGGGGTTTGTCGGACACGCAGAGCAGGGTTCCGTAGGGTACGCGGAACCGGAAACCGTTGGCGGCGATGGTGGCGCTTTCCATGTCGAGCGCGATGGCGCGCGACTGCGACAACCGGTGGATCGGGCCGGTGGTTTCCTGAAGCTCCCAGTTGCGGTTGTCGACGCTGGCCACCGTGCCGGTGCGCATCACGCGTTTCAGCGCATAGCCTGACAGGTCGGTCTTTTCCGCAACGGCCTGTTCCAGCGCGATCTGGATCTCGGCCAGCGGCGGGATCGGGACCGAGATCGGCAGGTCGGCGTCCAGAACCTGATCCTCGCGCACATAGGCATGCGCCAGCACGTAATCGCCGAGGTTCTGGCTGTTGCGCAGGCCGGCGCAGTGGCCCAGCATCACCCAGGCGTGCGGACGCAGCACCGCGATATGGTCGGTGGCGGTCTTGGCGTTGGACGGCCCGACGCCGATGTTGACCAGCGTAATGCCGCCGCCGTCCTTGCGGGTCAGGTGATAGGCCGGCATTTGCGGCGGGGTGGCGGGACGGTTGGCGCGCGGGTTCTGCGCGGTGGCGATATGGTTGCCGGGCGACACAAGGGTCTCGTAACCCGACGCCGGATCGGCAATCGCCTTTTCCGCGAAGGCGATGAAATCGTCGATGTAGAACTGGTAGTTCGTGAACAGCACGAAATTCTGGAAATGCGCCGGGTCGGTCGCCGTGTAATGCGCCAACCGCGCCAGCGAGTAATCGACGCGCTGGGCATTGAACATCGCCAGGGGTTTGTACTTGGTGTCCGGCGCCGCCGTGCCGGCGTTCACGACGCGGTCGTTGATCGTGTTGAGGTCCGGCACATCGAAGATATCGCGCAGCGGCGTCCGCAGTTTCGCCTCGTCCATTTCGATCAGTATCTGGTCCCTGTCGAGCGCGAAATGCAGCGGGATCGGCGTGTCCGACACTCCGACAGTGACCGGCACGTTGTGGTTTTCCATCAGGATCGAGATCTGCTGCATCAGATAGTTGCGGAACAGCATCGGGTCGGTCAGCGTCAGGTAATAGGTTCCCGGATCGGAGACGTGACCGAAGGACAGGCGGGTGTCGACCTTGGCATGCGTGGTGGTGGTGATCTTGATAAAAGGGTAATAGGCCCGATACCGGCAATCCGAGCTGTCGCCGGCGGCCACCGCGTTGAACTTCTCGGTCAGGAACCGCCGCGCGTCACGATAGATATCGGTTATCGCATCGACGGCTTCCCGGGCCGAGGTGAATATCCGCGGCTCGGAATGCGGGGCGGTGATCAGCTGGGTGGCGCTGGGGGTATCTGCGGTCATCAATGTTTCCTCGAAATTTCCGGCAGGTTTCCGGAAATGATCCCGGACTGCTCTGTTATCGCGGCAGTCTATCCCAAGCTTGCGGCGCTGTCACAGACTAGATCGCCCGCCGCGCGTCCGCGTCAGGGCAGCTGCCGGAAGACCGCGTCGAGAATGGATTGCAGCTGGTCCTGATCCTCCGGCAGAAAGGCCGCCGGCCGGTCGCTGTCGATATCGAACACGGCGATCAGCGATCCGCTGCGGTTGAAAACCGGCAGCACCAGTTCCGATCGCGTGCTGGAGGAGCAGGCGATATGGCTGGAAAACGCATCGACATCCGGCACGTTCAGGGCGGTTTCACTGCTGGCCACGGCGCCGCAGACGCCCTTGCCGTAGGGAATGGTCAGACAGCCGTGACCGCCCTGAAACGGCCCGATCTTCAACATCCGGTCGCCGACATTGCGATAGAACCCGACCCAGTCGAACCGGTCGTCGGCCGCGTAGACCTCGCAGGCGATCGTCGCCATCAGGGCCACCTGATCCGTCTCTCCCTC
>JBFIHV010000193.1:0-5481 GCA_041601595.1 Amylibacter sp.
GGTCGGGGCGGCAACATTCAGCCGCACGTTGCCGTTCAGGGTCAAATTTGAGGTATTGGCCATGTAGACTGTGACGCCCGTGCCGTTGATGGCGGTCAGCACCGAGGGGTCGTTGCGGACGCCGCCGTTAAAATCGAACGATCCTCCCTCGATAATATAAAGTCCGGGGTTGAAGGTGACGACACCCTTGATATCGAGTCCGCTGCAGAAACGCATCGACTTGACCCCGCTGGGATGGATATCGGTCGGATTTAATGTCGTCGGATTGTTGGGATGCCCGACGTTGCGGTTCTTGCACGGTCCCATGACTACGGGTTCCGGGATGCCTGCATAAGGATCGCGCACGATGGGCGAATTGATCTTGACGCTGGAACACGTCGTCAGCGTCAGGCCGGGCGTCGTGACCGCCTGCCCGACGGCATAGACGCAACCGGTGGTGATCTGGGCCGAAGTGCCCGAGACCAGAAACGCGTCAGGGGCCATCGAATTCGAGGCGACGTCGCAGTTGTTGAGGGTGACCGCTGTCGAACCCGACACGGTCACGGCGCCGGGAGCGGTTCGCGACAGCGCCAGGATACAGGCTGTCGCGCCGCCGTTCAAACGCGACACGGCACGTGCCCTGATCTTGACCGGCCCCTTGTTGAACAAGGCCGAGAACCACCGGATGCGAGTTTCCTCCAGGACGACCTCGACGCTGCTGGTGTTGCCGGCGAAGGCCCCGCTGGTCGGCGGCATGTTGACGGCGACCGTGCCGATGCCGGCATTGTAACCGGACCGAACCGCGATGTTGGTGGCCGCGGCGGTGACCTCTGCCAGGGCGTCACCGGCGCGCAGACGCGCACCTGCGGCATGTACCGACAGGTCCGCCGCGTGCTGCAGCTTTCGCTGGGTCAGATACCAGAAGGCGGTCTCCGCCCCCAGGCCGAAAGCGCCGATCACGATCGGAAACAGGAACGCCGCCAACACCACAATAGTGCCGTGCGTGTCGAAAGCCAGCGCGGTCAATTGGCGCCTGAAACAAGCCCGGTCCCCGCTTTTCGCCCCTGCATCCGGTGCCGGGGTGTTGTCGACACCTGCTATATCAACGGTCCGGTAAGCCCGCCGGTCTGGAAAGTCTTGTCGAGATTGGGTGCGAAAGGTCGACATGTCAGTGCGTCTCCATGACCTGGATCGCTGCAGGCGTGATGATCACGGCGAACAGGACCGGCAGAAAGAAAAGGATCATCGGCACGGTCAGTTTGGGCGGCAAGGCGGCGGCCTTTTTCTCGGCCAGGCTGATCCGCATGTCGCGGCTTTCCTGCGACAGCACCCGCAACGACCGGCCAACCGAGGTTCCGTGCTTTTCAGCCTGGTTGAGGCTGGTGACGACCGCGCGGACCGACTCCAGCCCGGTGCGGCTTGCCAGATTTTCGAACGCTTGCCGGCGGTCCTGCAGATAGGACAACTCCGCCGTTGTCAGCCCCAGCTCTTCGGCGAGTTCGATGGACTCGGAGGCAATCTCTTCGGAGACCTTGCGAAAGCTCGCTTCTATACTCATACCCGACTCGACGCAGATCAGCATCAGGTCGAGCGCATTCGGCCAAGCCCGCTGTATGGCTTGCTGGCGTTTCGTGATCTTGTTTTGCACGTATATCGCCGGACCGAAATATCCGAATCCGGTCGATGCCGCTATTATGCCCAGTTTCAGGATTGGCGGCTCTGGCATATGGAGAACAACAAAGACGTACAAGCTGCTGACCAGAAACATGACAAATGGCGCGATGATCCGGATCGCCAGAAACGTCACGATGGCTGCATCACCGCGATAGCCGGCCATCCGCAGCTTGTGGCCCGTCGCGCCAACCGAAGCGCGCTGGTACAGGTTGAACCGTTCGACGATCTTTTTGAACAGCTTCCTCGGTTCCTTGCGCAGGGAATGCGGGCGCTCTTCGGCCGTCAAACGACTTCGCTCGCGAACCCGTAACCGCTCGGTTTCGTCGGCCAGACGCCGGATGCGCGTGCCGAGCGTATTTCTGGCCAGATAGGGCCAGAATACCAGGACGAAAGCGCTGATCAGAGAGATCACCGACAGCGCGGCGATAAGAGCTTTCTGTTGTACAGGGTCCAGTGTGAAATCCATCTCGCGGCCTCAAAAATCGAAGTTGATCATTTTGCGCATCACCAGGATGCCAACGGACATCCAGACGCCGGCCGCCGCCAGAACAATGTGCCCAAGGCTCTCGGTGAACAGGAGGCTGATATAGTCCGGACTAACAAGGTAGAGCAGCAGGCTGACGACAACCGGCATCGAGCCGATGATACCGGCCGATGCCTTGGCTTCCGCACTCATCGCCTTGATCTTGCCGCGCAGATTTTTACGGTCTCGCAATACCTTCGACAAGTTGCCCAGAGCCTCGGACAGGTTGCCGCCGGTGCGCGACTGGATCGCAATCACTATCGCGAAGAAGTTCGCTTCCGAGATCGGAACGCGGTCGGCCAACCGCTGGAGCGCCTCGTCGAGTGGCACGCCCAACGTCTGGTCGCGAATAATAGTGGTGAATTCCCCTTTGACGGGTTCCTGTGCATCCGATGCGATGGCTTTCAGGCAATCGATCAGCGGCATTCCCGATTTCACACCGCGCACGATGACATCGAGCGCGTTTGGAAACTCGGCGCTGAATTTCTTGAAACGACCATTGCGTTTGTGCACGACGAGCAGGTGCGGCAGCAGCAAGCCGGCGGCAACAGCGAATCCCGCGGCCGGGAAAATCCCGGTTTCCAATACGGCCAGCGCAAAAACATACACGATTGTACCGGTAATGAATGTGACGATGAAATAGGTACTTCTGGACCAATCCATGCCCGCCTGGCGCATCCGGCTCGTCAGGGTCGGTTTTCCGCCCTTTCCGGCTTTCGCTTTCTGTTTCGCGTCCAGCTCCTTCAGGGTATCTTCGATAAGTTTCTTGCGACGGCTCTCCGGCGAGTTGCCGGCTTGCTGACCGGTCGGTCGCGCCATGCCGTCGAGACGACCTATGCGAGCCTTGGCGCGGGCGTTCCGTTCCAGGATCGGATTGAATGTCGCGAACAGCAGCGCGCCAACGCAAAGCGCCGTTAACATGAAGATCACGAGTTGTAGTGCCAGGGGCGAAACCGGAAGCTGTTCCATTGCCGTTACACCAGTTTCACGGCGGCGGCATCAAGAGCCGCAGCCAGCCGTTTTTCTTCGCCATAGTAACGGGCGCGATCCCAGAAGGCCGGACGTCCGACGCCGGTCGAATTGTGACGACCGATGAGCTTGCCGTCGGCATCTTCGCCCAGTATCTCGTAAACGAACAGGTCCTGGGTTATGAGGACGTCCTCCTCCATTCCGAGGACCTCGGTAATATGCGTGATCCGCCGCGAGCCGTCGCGCAGGCGCGTCGCCTGAACGACGATGTCGATCGACGAGGCCATCATCTCCTTGAGGGTCTTGGACGGCAGGGTCGCCCCGCCCATGGTGATCATGGACTCGATCCGCGACAGGGCCTCGCGGGGCGAGTTCGCATGCAGCGTTCCCATCGACCCGTCATGGCCGGTGTTCATGGCCTGCAACAGATCGAAGGCCTCTGGCCCCCGGACCTCGCCCACAATAATGCGCTCGGGGCGCATCCGCAGGCAGTTTTTGACCAGTGTCCGCATCGTGACCTCGCCCTCGCCCTCCAGATTCGGCGGACGGGTTTCCAGACGAACCACATGCGGCTGCTGCAGTTGCAGCTCGGCGGCATCCTCGCAAGTGACTATGCGCTCGTCCCTATCGATGTATTGGGTCAGGCAGTTAAGCAGGGTCGTCTTGCCGGAACCGGTGCCGCCGGAAACTACGACATTGCAGCGGACACGGCCGATGATACGCAGAATCTCGGCACCTTCTTCCGTGATCGTCCCGTACTTGACCAGCTGGTCGAGGGTCAGCTTATCCTTCTTGAATTTCCGGATCGTCAGGGTGGTGCCGTCGACAGAAAGCGGCGAGGCAATAACGTTGACGCGGCTGCCGTCCGGCAGGCGCGCGTCGCAAATCGGGCTGGATTCGTCGACCCGCCGTCCGACCTGACTGACGATGCGCTGGCAAACGTTGAGCAACTGCGTATGGTCGCGAAATCGGATGTCGGTTTCCTGAACCTTGCCGTTGACTTCGATGAAAATCTTGTTTGGTCCGTTGACCATGATATCGGCGATGTCGTCGCGCGCCAAGAGCGGCTCGAGCGGGCCATAGCCCAGAATATCATTGCAGATGTCCTGAAGCAGGCTTTCCTGCTCGTTCGTGGACATCACGATTTTTTTGACCGAAACGATGTCATGGACGATGACGCGAATCTCTTCCCGGGCCTGGTCCGCGTCCAGTGTCGCCAGAAGCGAAACATCGATAGCCTCGATAAGGGCTCCGAATATCGATTTCTTCAGGGCATAATAATCCTGCGTTTTTTCAGGCTCTTTTGCCTGGGCCTTGGCGGGATCGGTCCTGGATGCGACTTGCGCGGAGGAGATCGAATTTGCGGCGACGGGTGTGGCCGATATCAGTGCAGAGATGCCGTTGTTCAGGCGCAGCCCCGCAATGGCGGCTTCAACTGGTGTGTGCCCTTGTTCAATTCTCTTGCCGAACATCGCTTTAGCTTTCGCATTTGTCGTGGTTGACGGATTTACCTGCGATCCATCCGGTTCGAAAAAAGCCACGGCGACGTTGAATCGCAGATCGCGGGGGGAATGTTTTCAGACCAGAATGAAGGCCGGGAATTCGGGGGAATCACTCGGATCGGGAGCAAGCGGGGTCAGGCCCCGCTCGCTCCCAAGTTATGCCGATTCACCGGGCCGGGGGATTGGCCCGAGATCAGCGATCAAACGGCGCCGAGCGCTGTGGCGATCGAGTCGAAGGTTCCGCTCAGGTTGCCGCCCATCAGCGTGACGGCGGTGATGATGGCGACGGAAACCAGAGCGGCGATCAGGCCATACTCGATTGCGGTTGCGCCGGATTTGTCTTCCATAAAACGTGCAAAAATCTTTTTCATTGGTGTTCTCCTGATCCCCGCAGGGATTTGTTGCGTTTGTCGTGAATGGCATCGACCTTGGAGGTTCAGATTGCCGGTGAAGTCGTTTTCGATGGACCGGTTATGCTCGCAATCGGGGAGGAATTCCATTCGGACTGACGGGTTAGACCTCCGGTCGGGGCTGCCTCGGTCAAACGACCTAGGCCGGCTTCGCGGCGGCGTTTGAAAGCTGTCAAAGCCGGATCGGTTTATTTAGCGCTTGGTATAGCGGGCATTGTCAGAGGAAACTTGGTTGAAGCGGGTGGGGCGACGGAATAGCGTCCCGGGCGGCATCGACGTCAGGCATGAAGCCATCCGGTACTTGAGGAACAGATTTGGTCCTATGTTCGCCTCTGAGATCCGCAGGAAACGGGTAGAACGAATGCAGTCGGGAACCCATTGGCAGTGGCATTTGGACGAGGTGTTGGTGAAAATCAACGGCGAA
>JBFIHV010000194.1:0-5480 GCA_041601595.1 Amylibacter sp.
TCACTTCCGGATCGAGCAGGAAGTTGATCAGCGCATAGGCCGCGTCGCGGTGTGGCGCGCCCTTTGGAATGGCAAAGTAGTCGCTCCAGATTTCGCCACCCTCGACACCCAGAATATACTCCATCTCGGGCATGTCGGAGTTCAACTGCTTGCCGTCGCCGGTCCAGGCCATAGACATCCATGCGTCGCCGTTGCGCAGCGCCGGCTGATAGTCGGACGAGATCGCGAACAGGTGCGGTTTGACGTCCAGCAGCAGCTTTTCAGCGTCCGCCAGTTCCTTCTCGTCGATGGAGTTGAAGGAATAACCGAAGTATTTCAGCGCATTGCCTATCGTAGTTAACTGATAGTCATGCACCATTCCGCGACCGGAAAACTCGTTTCTCGCGATGTCCCAGAAGTCCTTCCAGGACGTCAGAGTGCGTCCGCCAGTATGTTTGGTGTTCACAACGTAACCGGTCGTGCCCCAGTTCTTCGGCACCGCATAGAGCTTGCCATCGACCGATCCGGCCTCGGCAAAACGCGGATTGTACGAAGCCGCGTCATAGTTGGGCAGCATGGCTGTATCCAGTGGCTCGATCAGATCTTCGCCGACATAGGTGGTGATGGTGTAGTTGGTCGGCACGAACACGTCCCAACCGCTGCCGCCTGCCTGAAGCTTGGCCAGCATTTCCTCGTTCGAACCGAAGACGTTGACCTGCACATGCGCGCCGGTTGCAGCTGTAAAGGCCTCGAAGTTGGCCGGATCGTGATAGTTCGGCCAGGTGGCTAGCACGACCCGGTCGCCGATTTCGGCGGCAGAGGCCGGTTGCGGACGCAGGCCGGGCACTGCGGCGCCTAAAACAGCCGTCGCCATGCCGAGGCCCGTGACATTGAGGAAGTGCCGGCGTGTGACGGAACCGCGCTTGTAGCGGTACAGCTCTTCCATGAATTTCTTTTTGGATATGTATTCGTTATTGTTGGTCATGTCATTATTCCTTCCTGTTGGTTCTGAGAGGACTAGGCGTGATCCAGAATGAGCGCGGCACCGGGGTCCCATGACGCCAGCAACGTTTCGCCTGTATTGAACGGACCATCGTTCAATTCCGTTTGCCTTGGTGTCAGAACCAGAAATTCGCCAAGGCTTTCATGTTTCACAAGGTATTCCGTGTGCTCGCCCAGAAAAATCCTGTTCGAGACGGTTACTGGAAACCCATCTTCCGTATCGGAACTGCGGCTCAGCCGGATCTGTTCCGGCCGGACGCTGACGCAGACATCCTGCCCGCTGGTCACGTTGCCGACGGGGACGCCCTCGAGGATCAACCCGCTTGCAAGAGTGACGGACACATGATCCCTGCCGGTGCCGGAAACTTTGCCGTCGAAAAAGTTCGAAGTGCCGACGAAACCCGCGACATACCGGTTTTTCGGGCGGTCATAGAGCTCTCGTGGGCTGCCGATCTGTACGATCCGGCCTTCCTTCATGATGCAGATCCGGTCGCTCATCGAAAGCGCTTCTTCCTGATCATGGGTGACCAGAACGAAAGTTATCCCAAGCGAGCGCTGAAGGTTCTGCAACTCGATCTGCATTTCCTTGCGGAGTTTCCGGTCCAGCGCGGCCAGCGGTTCGTCCAGCAACAGCAACTTCGGTTCGTTCACAATGGCGCGGGCCAGCGCGACCCTTTGCTGCTGGCCGCCCGACATTTCCCAGATGCGGCGCTTTTCGAACCCTTCCAGACGCACGAGTCCGAGGACCTTGCGGACTTTTCCCGCGATCTCGGATTTCGAGGGGCGGGGATTTCGCTGCTTGAGGCCGTAGCCGATGTTTTGCTCGACTGTCAGATGCGGGAAGAGGGCGTAGTGCTGAAAGACCATGTTGACCGGCCGGCGGTGGGCCTCGAGGTCGTTGACGACCTCGCCGTCGAGCAAGACTTCCCCGCTGCTGGGCGTTTCAAACCCGGCGAGGATACGAAGCGCCGTTGTCTTGCCGCAGCCGGAAGGTCCGAGAAAAGATAGAAATTCGCCCTTGCGGATGCTAAGGTTGAGATTATCCGCGGCGAGTACGTCGCCAAAACGCTTAGATACCGCACGCAACTCTGCGATTATTGTATCATCGGGCCGAACGCTGCCAGGCACGTATCCCGCATAGGTCATTTTTATATTTCTTTTCCCATTTGGATGCATATCATGTATATGCTAAAAATTGTACGAGATTAACGATATGTTGTATATATCACGTTTTGGATAGACAAAAAGTGATAGGGTGAGAACAGCGTCGAATGACAAGTTGGCTTGAGCCTACCGGAAAAATGATCGCCGCTATCGGGACGGAGAGTTTCGCCGAGCGGTTGTCCAAAGCCCTCGGGAACATTGCCCCGTTCGACTACACGGTCGTATTCGGATATCACGGGATTGCGCGTCCGCTGGACCTTTTCGACAACTTTCCGGAGGGGAAGCGAAAGATATTCGTTGAAGACTATCAAGAGGGTCCGTACCTGCTCGATCCATTCTACCTGGCATCGACAAAGCCTCTGGAGCCGGGACTTTACCGGATGCGCGACATTGCCCCTGACCGCTTTTATCAGGGCGAGTATTTCCGCAGCTATTACGTGCAGACCGGACTGGCCGAGGAAATCGGCTATTTTGTCGATGTGCCGGGCGGGGCTGTTCTGGTCGTGTCACTGATGCGGGCCGACAAGGCCTTCACCGTAAAAGAGGTCCGCGACCTGAGACAGTACTGGCCCGTCATAAGCGCGGCCTGCCGGCAGCACTGGCGCGATTTGTCGTCGGATTTCGCGGGAGGCGGCAATGCGGCGTCCGATCCGAAAATCCATAAAAGCGTCGAGCGCGCCTTTTTGCGGTTTGGCGACGGGGTCCTGACGTCCAGAGAGCGCGAGGTCGTCGAATTCACGCTCAAGGGGCATTCCGCCGAAGCGGTGGGCAAGATACTCGACATCTCGCCGGGAACCGTCAGAATTCACCGCAAGAACATTTATTCCAAGCTGCGCATCCATTCCCAGGGCGAGCTGTTTTCCGGGTTTATCAAGACGCTGGTGGAGGAACCGCAGGAAGATTAGGGCGTGACGAGGTCTTGTAGGAGGAGTTCCGGTCAGGAAGCGCCCGAACGGGTACAGCGGCGCGTACGAACGCGGCTTGATCTGCCTTTCGGATCGCTGCCGGAATCCGTCCGGTCACTTTCAAATGCGATCGAGGCTGCGGAGTTGCGGGAAAATCCGCCACCACAGCGCCGTCGCCGCAAGCGTCATTGCGGCGCCGAGCGCGACAGCCGGCACGGTTCCGAAGATCGCCGCCATGCCGCCCGCGCGAAAATCACCGAGCTCGTTCGAGGCGTTCAAAGAGACCGAATTCACCGCGCTCACCCTGCCGCGCAATGCATCGGGGGTGCCGAGCTGGACCAGAGTTTGCCGGACATAGACGCTGACCATATCGGCCGCGCCATAGACGAGCAGTGCGCCCAGCGAAAGCCACAGCGTTTCGGAAAGCGTGAAGACGAGGATCGATATCCCGAACAACGCCAGCGAGGAAAAGAACGTGGTGCCGACCGAACCGGGTAAACGGGTACGTGCAAGGAGCAGCGCCACGCTCACGGCGCCGACGGCCGGGGTGGCGCGCATGACGCCCAGGTATTCCGGTCCGACTTTCAGGATGTCGACTGCGAAGACGGGCAAGAGGCCCATTATGCCCCCGAAGAGCACCGCGACCAGATCGATTGAAATGGCCCCGAGGACGATCTTCGATTCCCAGATGTGCCGGAACCCGCCCAGAATCAGATCGAGGCCGAATGGCTCGCGGGTCGTAACCTTGAGCTGCGCCGTGATCGCATATGCGGCGCCTGCCGCGACGACGGACAGGGCCGCCGCGATGAAGTAGGTCGCCTCGCTGATGAACGCGATCATGAAGCCGCCCGCCGCGGGGCCGAGCAATTGGCTGAGTTTCGACACGACCGAGGCGGCGGCGACGGCTTTCGGGAACAATGCCCGAGGAACGATGTTGGGTAGGGTGGACTGAATTGCCGGCGTCAGGAACGCCTGGGCGCTGCCCTGCAAGGCAAGAAGTGGAAAGACCGGCCAGATCGCTCCGGCATCAGACCAGAGGAATGCTCCGATGCCGATGGTCGCGGCGGCATGGATGACATTGGAGGAACCGATGATCAGGCGCCGGTCATAACGGTCAGCGGCGATTCCGGCGAACAGAAACAGGCACAAGACCGGCGCGAATTTGAAGAGCCCGACCAGCCCCACGCTCATGACGCTGCCGGTCCTGACGTAGATGTCCCAGCCCACGGCGACTGTCACGATCTGTGCGGCCATGACGGTGCCGCCGCGGCTGAGCATGAACAGAATGAAATCGAAATGCTGGAGCAGTCTGCGCTCGACCGGCGGGTTGGCGGAACCGTCGAGCGGCTCTGAAGCGCGCGTCACTCCGGTCTTCCTGTCGAAGTGCGACGATCCGTCGGGAACGGGCGCGCATCAATTCCTTTGGTTTTCAAGAGATTTTCCCGTGTAGCCATCATGGTGCCGTTGCTCATCTGTCGCTTCTTTGAAAGTGTGACCCGGATCCTTCGGCATGGGCCGGTCCATGCGCAGATAGTCCTGGTCGTCGGAAAGGAATTCCGGTGAGTCGAATGAACCGGCGAGCATCGGGGCGGCTTCCGGCCTTGCGGTCAGGATCGGCAGGCCGGTGGCCCGAAGACGTATGAAAGCCTGTGCCGCACGTTCCTAGGCGACGCCGAGAAGCGCGAGCTTTGCTATGCTCGGGGCATGGATCGTCGTGCCGTGGTTCTGAAGGATCACGATGTCGGCGGTCCCGTTCGTCATGGATCTCGCCGAGCGCGAGGCCGCGCTTTTTCATCCAGAGTCCGCGCTTCAGCGGATCGCGCATCTCCGCATGGCCGAAGGTCATGTCCTCGTGACCTTCCCGGACGAGTATCCGGCTTGCGACTGCGAGGCCGCGAAGATCGCCGTTCAAGTTGTCTGTCATGTCCCATGTCCCATTGCCGGTATACCGACCGCCCTTCGCAGGTTCAGTTGTGGCAGAACCCGATGAATAAATTACCGGATTCGGCATCCGCAAAGCCGCGGCGGCGGCCTGTCGGCGGATGCGCGTCACAGGCTCCTCCGGCCATGACGTTTTTTCATCGTTGTCCATCCGAGTACAGTCAAAAACAGCACGAGCATGAAATAGCCTATCGGTCCGAACCCGAGCAGCATGAAGACATCGGATCTTTAAGTTGTAATGTTGCGTAAGAATGAAGATTGAAGTAATATAATTATACAAAATTCTCATAAAAATTGAGTCCCAATATCGTGACAGAGAGGCGGTGTCGCCCATTTCCCTCACTGAGAGAGGGAAATGGAATTGAGTGAATCTTGTATTTTTTAACTTGGGGGAACGATTATGAATCGCTCGATATTTATAGTAGCTTTCACCGCATTTGCGCTGACATCCGGTCCGGTTTTCGCAGAAGGTTTGAAAAAAGGGCACGA
>JBFIHV010000195.1:0-5477 GCA_041601595.1 Amylibacter sp.
CGCCCACCGTCAGAAACAGCGTGCCGTCCGGCGCCTCGACGATCCGGCTGCCGAAATGCTGGCCCGCGCTCGTCTTGTTTTCCTGCCGGAACAGGACCCGCAGATCCGTCAGACGCATGTTGTCCGGCGACAACCTCGCCACCGCCAGCGCCGTTCCCGCCACGCGACCCTCGGGTTCGGCGTAGGTCAGGAATATCTCGCGGCTCTGCGCGAAATCGCGCGCCACGACGACATCCAGCAAACCGCCCTGCCCCTTGGCGAAGACCTCGGGCACGCCGCTGACCTCGGTTCTTCGACCGTCTGCAACGTGGATCAGGCTGCCGCCGCGTTCCGTCACCAGATAGCCGCCGTCCGGCAGGAAACCGACGGCCCATGGCTCGTCGAGGCCGGACAGCACCCGTTCCACGGTGACCGTCCCACCCTTGACCGGCAGGGTTTCCTGCGCGGACAGGGGCGCAGCGAAGAGGCAGAACAGAAAGACGGCAAGCAGGCGCATAACGAAACTCCGGGTCGATTGATCACCCCTATGATACTGGCGCGAATCTTGCAGCAATCAACCTCCGTTGACTTTCCGGCCCGTGACCCGCAGGAATATGGTCAGGACAGGAGGGCACCATGCTGAAGAACCGCAACGCGATTATCACCGGCTCGACCAGCGGCATCGGCCGCGGGATCGCGCTGAACCTTGCAGGCAAGGGCGCGAGGGTCATGATCAACGGCTTTGGCGAGCAGGCCGATATCGAGGCCCTGCTGGACGAGTTGCAGCGGCTCAGCGGACAGACCCCGCTGTATTCGCCGGCCGATATGACCAAACCGCAGGAAATCGAGGACATGGTCCGTCTGGCCGAGGCCGAATTCGGTTCCGTAGATATTCTGGTCAACAACGCCGGCATCCAGTTCGTGTCGCCGGTCGAGGAATTCCCGGTCGAGAAATGGGACGCCATCATCGCGGTCAACCTCAACTCCGCCTTTCACACGATCCGCGCCGCCCTGCCGGACATGAAATCGCGCGGCCGGGGCCGGATCGTCAATGTGGCTTCCGCCCATTCCAAGGCCGCGTCGCCCTTCAAATCGGCCTATGTCGCCGCCAAGCACGGTGTCGTCGGCCTGACCAAGACCGTCGCGCTGGAAGTCGCCGAACTCGGCATCACGGTCAACGCCATTTCGCCGGGCTATGTCCTGACGCCTCTGGTCGCGGCCCAGATCCCCGCGACGGCCAAGGCCCGCGGCATTACCGAGGAAGAGGTCAAACGCGACGTGCTGCTGGCCGCGCAGCCGACCAAAAGCTTTATCGAGGTGGACGACATCGCGGAAACCGTCGCCTATCTGTGTTCCGACGCCGCCAGGGGCATAACCGGGGCCAATATCTCGATCGACGGCGGCTGGACCGCCAAATAACCGGCGCAGACGCGCGGATTTCGGCCTTTTGATATTGTGGAACCCCGGCCTCTCGTGGCAAAAGGGGCGACCCCGTAAGGTGCGCGCCTCGACCTCAAACTCCGGATGTAATCGATGAAACACAGAGTACTTGGTAAAACAGAAATCTCGGTATCGGAGATCGGTTTGGGATGCTGGCAGTTCGGCGGCGATTTCGGACCGACCGAAGACCAGACATCGATGTCGACCATGCAGGAAGCCAGCCGCGCGGGCATAGATTTCTTCGACACCGCCGATGTTTACGGCGACGGGCGCAGCGAAACCGTGATCGCCAGCTACAAGACCTGCTCGGGCGTCAAGAACACGGTCGCGACCAAGGTCGGACGCTCGGCGCGGCTCTATCCGGACAAATATGATTACGACGGCATCCGAAACGACATGGACGCAAGCCGCGAACGCCTCGGCGTCGACATGCTCGATCTGGTTCAGTTGCATTGCGTCCCGACAGAAGTGTTGCGCGACGGCCGGATCTTCGGCCACATGAACCGGCTCAAGTCAGAGGGATATTGCAGAAACTGGGGTGCCAGCGTCGAAACTCTGGAAGAGGCGAAAATCTGTCTCGATCAGGATGAATTGGCGACGCTGCAGATCATCTTCAACCTCTATCGTCAGGATGCGGTGACAGAACTGTTTCCGCTGGCGCAGGACCGCAACGTCGGCATAATCGCGCGCCTGCCGCTGGCCAGCGGGCTGCTGACCGGCAAGTTTTCGTCGAACCACAAGTTTCCGGAAACCGACCACCGCAACTACAACGCGGACGGCGCCGCCTTTTCCGTGGGCGAAACCTTTTCCGGGATCGAACTGCGCAAGGGCGTTGCGGCGCTGAAGCTGCTTGAACCCTACGTGCCGGACGGCTGGACGCTGGCCGATTTCAGCCTGCGCTGGATCCTTGACCACCCTGCCGTCAGCACGGTGATCGCGGGTTGCTCCTCGCCGGTGCAGGTGCGTGCGAACGCGCGCGCCTCCGGTCTGGAACCGCTGTCACGGGACACGCATGACGCCCTGTCGGAGATCTACCGGACGGAAATCCGGCCGCTGGTGCGCTGCCCGATCTGACGCGGACGGCGGCATCTCCGCCTTGCCGGGAAGCATGATGTTTCCATTCGAATCCGACTTTACCTTTGACGTGGCCGACGCCGGATGCGAATACCGGATTGAACGGGCCGAACGGCAAAGCGCTTCGGGCCTTTCGCACGTCACATATTCTGAAACCGGAACCGGCTGTTCCGGATGGGACCTGCCTGATGAACGATAAAACTCGCTGGATCGGTGTTGACTGGGGAACCTCGAACATGCGCGCCTATGTCATGGGCGACGGCGGCACGGTGATCGCGAGGCTCCGCTCCGACCTCGGTTCGGGACAGCTTGCGCAGGATGAATTCGAACCGGCCTTGCTGGCGCTTGTCTCGGACCACCTCCGCCCTGATCGGGTTACGCCCGTCGTCGCGTGCGGCATGGTCGGATCGCGTCAGGGATGGGCCGAGGCGGACTATGTCGCCGTCCCCTGCGAACCCCCGATCCTGTCCGCGCCGGTCAGCGCCCCCTGCCGCGATCCCCGTATCTCTGTCCGGATCATCCGCGGCGTGAAACAGGAAAAACCCGCCGACGTGATGCGCGGCGAGGAAACCCAGATCGCAGGCTACCTGTCGGTCAACCCGAAGTTCGACGGCGTGCTCTGCCTGCCCGGAACCCACACCAAGTGGGTCCGTATCAGCGCCGGCGAAATCGTCAGTTTCCAGACCTTCATGACCGGAGAACTGTTTTCCCTGATCGCCGGACAGTCGGTCCTTCGGCATTCCATCGCCAAAGAGGGCTGGGAAGAGGACGCGTTCACCGCCGCCCTGTCCGACAGCCTGTCGAAACCCGAGGCGATCGCGGCGCGACTGTTCACTGTCCGCGCAGGCTCGCTGTTGTCCGACGCGTCGCCCATCGCGGCGCGCGCGCGGGTGTCCGGCCTGCTGATCGGGATCGAGCTTGCCGCCGCGCGGCCCTACTGGCTGGGACAGGACGTGGCGATCATCGGGACAAAGCACCTTGCGGAGGCCTATCGGACCGCCCTGTCGCAGCAGGGGCTTGCGCCGCAGATGACGGACGCCGACGCCATGACGCTCGCCGGACTGACATCGGCCTACCATGCGATGAAGGAAACCGCGAAATGAGCCGGGAAATCATAGCGATCCTGCGCGGCATCACCCATGAAGAGGCCCTTCCGGTCGCCGAATGCCTGCTGGACGCGGGCATCACGCAGATCGAGGTGCCGCTGAACTCTCCGGACCCGTTCAAAAGCATCGAGGCGATGGCGCGCGAATTCGGTAGCCGGGCGGTGATCGGCGCGGGAACGGTTCTGAGCGTCGAGCAGGCGGTGTCGCTGCGCGATGCGGGCGGCACGCTGGTGGTTTCGCCCGATTGCAACACACAGGTGATCTCTGCCGCGAAATCCATGGGAATGCGCGCCGTCCCCGGCGTCATGACCCCGACCGAGTGTTTCGCGGCCCTGCGCGCCGGCGCTGACGGGTTGAAAATTTTTCCGGCGTTTCTGATCGGTCCGGCAGGCTTGCAGGCGATGCGGGCCGTGCTGCCGAAAACCGCCACGGTCTATGCCGTCGGCGGTGTCGGACCGGACAGTTTCGCGGAATGGCGCGCCGCCGGCGTGAACGGTTTCGGGATCGGCACTGGCATCTACCAGCCCGGTTTCACCATCGCCGATATTGCACCGCGCGCCGCAAGGATTGTCGCGGCCTATGACGAGGTAATCGGAAAATGACAGTCACCGTATTCGACACGACGCAATGCCGGCTCGGGGAAGGCCCGCTGTGGCACCCGGTACGCGGCCAATTGTTCTGGTTCGACATTCTGGCCAAGCGACTGCTGACGCGGGAAGGCGGAAAAACCCGGCACTGGCAATTCTCAGAGCACGTATCCGCCGCCGGCTGGATCACCGAAACCGAACTGATGATCGCCAGCGAATCCGCTCTGTTCAGCTTTGACCTGACCAACGGCGCGCGCAAGACGCTGGTGGAGCTCGAAGCCGACAACCCCGTCACCCGCTCCAACGACGGCCGCGCCGATCCCTGGGGCGGTTTCTGGATCGGAACGATGGGCAAACAGGCCGAAGAAGGCGCCGGCAAGATCTATCGCTATTACCACGGAGAGCTGCGCCGGCTGGTCGACTCGGTGACGATATCGAACGCGATCTGCTTTGCGCCGGACCGGTCCTGCGCCTATTATTGCGACACAAGAGAACGCCGCATCATGCGGCAGAAGCTGGAGCCGGACAACGGCTGGCCCGAGGGATCGCCGGACGTCTTCGTCGATCTGGCGGAATACGAACTGAATCCCGACGGCGCGGTGGTCGACGCCTTCGGCAACCTGTGGAACGCGCAATGGGGCGCGTCCCGCGTCGCGCAATATGACGCGCGCGGCCATTTCATGCAGGCGATCGAGTTTCCCGCAAGCCAGATCAGCTGCCCGGCCTTTGGCGGGCATGACCTGTCGAAGCTCTTCGCCACATCTGCCGCCCACGGCCTTGATCCCGCAAAGGAGGCGGACGGCCGGACTTTCGCGGTCGATGTCGAGGTAAAGGGTCAGCCTGAGCATCAGGTCAGGGTGTAACCTGATGTAATTTCTCAGGAACGAACGATAGAAAATTGATATGTAATAATAATTTCAGGTAAATTACCAAAAAATGGTCGGGGTCCGGCGTGAAGCGGCCCCCATAAATCGTGGATTTAAATATTTAAGATAACCGCTTGATTATATTTGCTATAATGAAATTTCTTGCGAGCCGTGCGCAAACCTGCGGAGCCCCGAAAAATCAGTCCGAAATCGCCGCCGCCATCAGGCGATAGACAATCTGCGCGGCGGTGAAATCCCACGCCGCGTTGCCGTCCGGCGCCAGTTCCACGACATCCAGCCCGACGCATTTCCGGCCTTTCAGCGCGTGCTCCACCAGATGCAGCGCCTGATAATATCCCAGTCCGCCCGGCACCGGGGTACCGGTCGCGGGCATCAATGACGGGTCCAGCCCGTCCACGTCGAAC
>JBFIHV010000196.1:0-5442 GCA_041601595.1 Amylibacter sp.
GGCAGGGCCGCCAGTTTGGACAGGCTGTTCCACATCATTTCGGGCGTGCCCTCGAATATCCTGCCGCAGCCGAGCGAAAATAGCGTATCGCCGGTAAAAACGGTTCTTGAGGACGGAATATAGTAATTCACCATATCCAGCGTGTGGCCGGGCGTATGCAGTATCTCGACCTTCTGCCCGCCGAAATCAAAAGTGTCACCGTCCCCGACGAGCACGTCCAGACCGGCAATGAGCTGTGACTGCTCCTTTGGCCCGATCACCTTGCATCCGGTCGCCGACTTGACCTCTTGCAACCCTTCGACATGGTCGACGTGGTGGTGGGTGATCCACAGATGCGTCAGGGCCCAGCCCTTGGCGGCCAATGCTTTCTTTATGGTGGAGGCATCACCCGCGTCCACGCAGGCCGTCTCTCCGGTCTTTGGCGAATGTATGAAGGCGAGATAATTGATCCCGGCCATGGGGCTTTGAAACGCGACCTGATGAAATTCCAGTTCCGACATGATGATCCTTTTGCTTGTCCGTTTTACCAGGTGCCGATGTTTTCCATCGACGCCCAGGGTTCCCTGACAGGTAGAGCTTCGCCTTCCTGAAGCAACTCAATAGACACGTTTTCCGGCGATTTGACAAAGGCCATGTGCCCGTCGCGCGGCGGCCGGTTGATCGTGACGCCATGATCCAACAGACGTTGGCATGTCTCGTATATGTCTTTCACCCGATAGGCCAGATGTCCCCAGCTGCGGCCGGTTTCCAGCTTTTCTTCCGTGTCCCAGTTATAGGTGATTTCCAGCTCCGGCGCTCCGGACGCTTTGGCGGATTCACGGTCTTCGGGTGCCGCCAGAAAAACCAGGGTAAACTTGCCTTGCGGGAAATCCTTGCGGCGCTGCTCGATCAGACCGAGAGCGTTGCAATAGAAATCGAGGGATTTTTCCAGATCGGTCGTCCGGACCATGGTGTGGAGGTAGCGCATCAGGGAGCCTCGCGGTCTTGTCACAATAATTATGGCCGCTGGGCGAAAACCCAGCGTTCCTTGTCAAACTGGACAATCAGGAGAGGAAATACAAGTGGCCCACCTTATTTTCGCCACGCAGGCGAAAGAAACAAAAAACTATTGCTCATCTTCCCCAAATCCCAATAATAAACCGCGCCCGTTGCAAACGTGCGCGGTTCAATCCGACTGTCGGGCCCATCCTATTACTGCAGAGCCCCCTTGAACGGGATTTTTAAGGTGTTGTTAAGCCGTGCGAGCCGGAACAATGTCCAGCTGCCGCGCCGCCCGAGTTGTTGCCGCCCGAGTTCAGGAACTCTTCAATACAAGTAGCTTCTGAAGATCCTGTAAAAGTATGCGCATTGGCCTTGGTGACGATCAGCGATGCGGCCGGGATTAGCGCGGCATATTTCGCAGATTTACCCAGCATGGCCCGCCGGGAAACACTCGCCGACAGTTTTTCAGAACTATTTTCCGTATTCATATTACCCCCATCGCCCCCAAAAAGAGCTGCTTCTATTCCAAATTTCCCAGACTGATAAAGAGTCCCTACAATTGCCCAATATCACGACACACCTGAAATTTCTAGCAAAATTTGATTTAATTTAAGTTTTAGTTAACGAAATTATTATGATAGAAGATCACGACCGGCAGAGATCGAACCGAATGAATGACGCTTCAACCATCGACGAGAATTTTTTTCCGATCCTGAAATCTTCAATTTTGTTTTCGGCTCACGATCAGACCTTTTGCGTTTGCTACCGCGGAATTTCCCAATTCGTATTTTCTCTGAACGCCAGCGCAGAAACCCTGATCAGATCAGCAATACAAAGCGACTCTTGCGATCGGCTTGTGGAATCCTATGGCCGCGCCCTCGGTGTTCCGTCAGACATAGCGCGGGACTTCATCGCCGTTGTGCAGGAAGATTGGCTGTCGGTTGGCGCGCTCGGGCCTGAAATCCGCGCCTTTGAATTGCCGGAGTCCGCGGCAGCCTCACCGCCGTTGGGTGCGGTTCCCGTTTTCGACCAGATCGTGTCCGTCGGCTGCGATCCGGTCAGAGCGGTTATCTACGACCGGGACCTGGCCTCGGTAACGGCACCTATGATTCGCACCGATTCTCCGCCGCAAATTTCGCGCGCTCCCTTCACGCTGACCGCATGGCGCGAGGACGATATCTGGTACACGCAGGACAACTGCGGAGTCCAAAGGGTATTTCGGGATGTTCAGTCCGCGCGGGATTCGATCCTGTCCGACCTGGTCAGAAACTCGCGCCCTGCCCTCGGCGACGCGCCCGCCATTCACGGCGCAACTTTGCGCACGCCTTCCGGCAAGCACGTAATGTTGTCGGGTGACAGCGGGCGCGGCAAAACCACCTTGGCTCTCGCATTGGCCAAGACCGGCTTCACACTTCTTTCCGACGATATCTGCACCTTTGACGCAGAGAGAAATCTCGTTGTTCCGATCATGATGAATCCGAGCGTGAAAGAAGGGGCGTGGAAGGCTTTGTCCGGATTCTACCCCGAACTGGCCAGCCAACCGCCGGTCGACATCAAGGGCCGCCTTTGCAAATACGTCCAGCGAAACAACCAGCCGTCCGACAGCGCGCCGCATTCTATAGATGCGCTTGTCTTTCCGAGCTGGCAATCGGGCGCAAAGGCCCGCCTGACGCCATTTGACGGCCATGAGTCCCTGCTCTCGATGCTGCGCTGGTCATACCTGCCGAGGGACCGGGACCGCATTCAGGCGATGGCCGATTTCCTTGCGCGCATTCCTCTTTATGAACTGACCTATTCCGAATTCCCGGACGCTAAATCCGCAATCATGGAATTGCCTGAATGTCAGGGTTAGACGGATCGGGCCTTCAACCTTTTCTGCGGCTGGCCCGATTGCTGGATCTGGGGCTGTTTTCCGATGCGCCGACGGACGCGTTCAAGGCCCTCGTCCCCCGAACCGACAAAGAGTGGGAAGACCTGTTCATAAGCGCCCGGAACAACCGCGCGCTGGCGCCGCTGTGCTATATTTTTGCGGCGCGGCCCGCCTTCGGCGCACTGGCGGGGGAAGAAGAACTCTTCGCCATGCAGGAATGGCACGGCGCCCTCTCCTTTCGATCCGGCGAAATTCGCAAGCAGATCGTCGAGCTGGCAGACCTTTTCGCCAGAAACGATCGGCGGCTCATCCTGCTGAAAGGGGCCACCCGACTGTTCGACGATCTCTACCCCGATATCTCCTGCCGTTTTTCCGTGGATATTGACCTGCTGATCGATGAACCGGAGATTTTTTATAAGACCTATGAGCTGGGCTACAGCCCGCTAGACGATGCCTCGTATGATATGAAGGCTATACGCGCCGGTGACATATCGGCGGCAACCGGGCCAACTTTCCATCACCTGCCACCGCTCTATCGAGAAGGTGATCAGGTCACAGTCGAACTGCACACACGGCCCTTCTCACCTAAATTCGACCATCTGGGCATCCCCGCTCTGTGGCAGGATGCGAGGGCAATCGAGGGGAGTCCGGCCATACTGGTTCCGTCCGTCCCGCACCAGATCATCATCAATATCATCCACACCTTGCTGCACGGCCTCGCCAAGGAACAGTTCAGCCTGTCGGTGCGCGACCTGTTCGAAGGGCATGTGCTCTATGCGAAAGCCGGTGCCAAGGAAAGAGAGCAAGTAAGAGCGCATTTCTCGGACGCGGGCTATGGCAAGGATTTCGACCTTTGGCGGTCCGTCTGCTTCCGGGTGTTCAAAAATCCGATCTACCAGGGACCTGTCGTCAGGTTTCACGAACGTTTCTTCGATCGGCTGGTCACAACCCAGTCCGACCCGAAGGCGAAATTCAGGCTTCGTCTTGTTTCGAAAATCAAGGAATTCCTGTTTCTGGAGTTATGGAACCTGCCACGGCTCAAAATGCGGCTGCGCCATCTCATGTCCGCCGCGTTCTGGCAACGGGCCAAGGCGCAATTCAAGTTCTCGCGGCAAAGGCGTAAATAGGCGCTCAGGCCTCGCGTTCGATAATCAGGGTGCTCAGCAACTCCGCCATGGCCTTGGACTGCGACGGGTTGGTCGCGCCGCCAACGCCGATGCGGCGGCCGACGCACCAATAAAGGCCCGGCACCCATTTCGACCGAACCGGCTGTTTCAGAACCACTGCGAAACCGTTGGAGGGCTTGATCGCGAACGCGCTGACCTGCACCGTTTCGATATTGTCCAGGGCAGCCAGTTGCGCCCCGCCCTCGACCCAGAGCCCGTCCTCTTTGAGGATCAGGGCGCCGCTTTTCACCTGAAGGTTCCAATAGGCCTGCAGCAGCAGCAGCGACCCGAGCAGGAAAATCGCAAGTCGTCCCAGCAAAGTGGCAGGCGGATATACAAGACCGCTATAGATCAATCCGACCCCGATCAGTCCCAGAACAATGACACCCGCCCAGCGGCGACCCTGTGAAATTTGCAGACGTGCGATAATATCCGACATGAACAGTCCTCCTCGCGGCCTATTGCCTGCGGTCGAAGACAATAGCAAGTACCCGAAGTCCACAATCGTGCTAAGTCTGTCCGAAACGCAATAACTCTTATGAAGACCCAGGGCAAAGCTCACCGGAAAACCGGGACCGGCTGCGCACGCTACAGGTTCCGAAATCGAAACAATACGTTTCATACGGAATATCTGTTTCTGCCAAGACGAGGGCCCTATATAGATGCCTAAAGGAGTAATCCAATGTCTATCAGACCTGTAAAATCAACATCGCTGGCACAACCCACAAAAGAGGGCGCCGGCGTCGATCTGTACCGCGCCTTCGGCTTCCACGACCCGAAGGCACAGGACCCTTTCCTGTTGCTCGACGATTTCCGGAACGACAATCCCGCACACTTCGAGCGCGGTTTTCCCTGGCATCCGCACCGTGGCATCGAAACCATCACATACGTTCTGGCCGGTACGGTCGATCACGGCGACAGCCTGGGCAACGCCGGCACCCTCGGGGCCGGTGACGTGCAATGGATGACTTCCGGGTCGGGCATACTCCATCAGGAAATGCCGAAGGGCAACGCCAAGGGCCAGATGCATGGCTTCCAGCTCTGGGCGAACCTTCCGCGCGACCTGAAAATGACCAGCCCGCGCTATCAGGACGTCGAGGCCAAGGAAATTCCCGAGATATTCGAGGATGACGGCACCCGTGTCAAAGTCATCGTCGGATCGTTCTGGGGAAAGACGGGTCCCGTCGACGGGATTGCCGCAGACCCGCAGTATCTGGATATCTACGTTCCGCCCGGCGTGAAAAAATCCTTTCCGGTGGACACCTACCGCAAGGCTTTCGCCTATGTCTTCGAAGGCTCTGCCGCTTTTGACTACGCGTCGGACCCGACCGGCGTCCTGCTGGAAAAAGAAGTGCGCGGCAAAGAGGTCAACATCCGCGACATGTCCGGCAACAGGACCCTTGTCAGCTTTGACACCGGCGACAC
>JBFIHV010000197.1:0-5438 GCA_041601595.1 Amylibacter sp.
CTGTGCGAAGAACAGGTGTATTTCGGCCTCCGTCAAGCCGCGGAAATGTTGCGGGTCGATCTGGTGGCGATCGAAATGGACGGCGAGGGCATGATGCCCGAGGCGCTCGAACGGGCCTGCCAGGCCACCGGCGCGTCCGTCCTGACGACCTGCTCGAACGTGCACAATCCGACCACGCTCCAGACCAGCCACCGCCGGAGGCTGCAGATCGCCGAGATCGCCAATCGCTACGACCTCCAGATCATCGACGACGACTGCTGGGGCAACGAACCTGTCGAGGCCGAAAGCTACCGTGCGATCTGCCGGGACCGCTACTGGTATGTGACCTCGCTGACCAAGATGGTCACAGCCGGGCTGCGCTTCGGTTTCGTCCTCTGCCCCCCCGGACAGGCCAAACAGGCCACCAGAACAATGCAGTCGATGTATCACGGCCTGTCGCGGCCCGTGGCCGAGATCGCACTGGAACTGCTGCAATCCGGACAAGCCGAAGCGATCCGCGCCCAGGTCATGCTGGTCATCGCGGACCGGGTGCAGCGCGCGATCAATATACTCGGCCACTGTGACATCCGCTGGCGCAGCAAGGTGCCCTTTATCTGGCTTTACCTTCCCAAAGGCTGGAGGCCGTCGAATTTCGCGCTGCATTGCGAGCGGCAGAACATCCTGATCCGCACCGCCGACGAATTCACCCTGCGCGAAGGCAACCCCGAGAACGCCATCCGGATATCGCTGAACGCCAACCTGCCACTGGACGTGTACGAAGGCGCATTGCGGAAAATCGCGGCCATGCTGGCAGAGCCGCCACTGGAGCACACCGCATAAAAAAACCCCCGAAAACCGGGGGCTTTTTCAGTACTCAGATTGTTCCGGACCTAGAGCGACAGAAAGTCCTGCAGCGCCCGGGTGTCGGCAAGATGCTTGTCCGCCAGATCCTTGATGATGCCTTCCGCACCAACCGTGGCCTCTTCGGCCTCGGCCAGCATGGCGTCATAGATCTCGCGCGACATTTCATCCTTGGGAACGGCCTGTTCGGCCAGAACGGAAGTGCTGGTTCCGGACACTTCGACAAACCCGCCGGTGACGACGTATTCCGAAACCTCGGAGCCGGCTTTCACCTTGAGCAGGCCCGGACGCAGCGTCGTCAGAAACGGTGCGTGGTCCGGCATGGCTGTGAAGTCGCCCTCGGAACCGGGTATCTCGACCGCGTTCGCTTCCAGAGACGCAAGCTTGCGCTCCGGAGAAACGAGGTCGAATTGCAACGTATCGGCCATATCAGTGGGCCCCCTTGGTTAAGCTGCTGCCGCGGCCAGTTTCTCGGCCTTCGCGATCACGTCGTTGATGCCGCCGACCATGTAGAAGGCTGCTTCCGGCAGGTGGTCGAACTCGCCGGCGACAACGCGTTTGAAGCTGTCGATGGTTTCCGCCAGAGGCACCTGGATGCCGTCGGAACCGGTGAACACCTTGGCCACGTCGAATGGTTGCGACAGGAAGCGCTGGATTTTACGGGCGCGGGTCACGGTCAACTTGTCTTCTTCGCTCAGTTCGTCCATGCCGAGGATGGCGATGATGTCCTGCAGCGACTTGTAGCGCTGAAGCACACCCTGCACGTCACGGGCAACGTTGTAATGCTCTTCGCCCACGATCAGCGGATCCATGATCCGGCTGTTGGAGTCGAGCGGGTCCACCGCAGGATAGATGCCAAGCTCGGAGATGGCACGCGACAGAACGGTCGTGGCGTCGAGGTGGGCAAAGGTCGTTGCAGGTGCGGGGTCCGTAAGGTCGTCCGCAGGCACATAGACGGCTTGCACCGACGTGATCGAACCAGCTTTGGTCGACGTGATGCGTTCCTGCATCAGGCCCATGTCGGTCGCCAGCGTCGGCTGATAGCCCACGGCGGACGGGATACGGCCCAGAAGCGCCGACACCTCGGAACCCGCTTGCGTAAAGCGGAAGATGTTGTCGACGAAGAACAGAACATCGGTCCCGGACTGGTCGCGGAACTGCTCGGCCAGTGTCAGACCGGTCAGGGCAACGCGCATACGGGCACCCGGAGGCTCGTTCATCTGACCGTAGACCAGCGCCACTTTGGATTCTTCGAGGTTGTCGGGAACGATAACGCCGGACTCGATCATCTCGTGATACAGGTCGTTGCCTTCGCGGGTCCGCTCGCCCACACCGGCGAAAACCGAGTAGCCGGAGTGCACTTTGGCGATGTTGTTGATCAGTTCCATGATCAGAACCGTCTTGCCCACGCCGGCACCGCCGAACAGGCCGATCTTGCCGCCCTTGGAGTAAGGCGCCAGCAGGTCGATAACCTTGATGCCGGTTTCCAGAATGGCCGTCGAGGTCGACTGTTCCGCAAACTCGGGCGCGTCCTGGTGGATCGAACGCCGTTCCTTGGATTTGACCGGGCCTTTTTCGTCAACGGGTTCGCCGACGACGTTCAGGATACGACCCAGCGTCGCGTTGCCCACAGGCACCGAGATCGGCTCGCCGGTATCGGTGACGGTCGCGCCGCGAACCAGACCTTCGGTTGCGTCCATAGCGATGGTCCGGACCGTATTTTCGCCCAAGTGCTGAGCCACTTCGAGGATCAGGCGGCTACCGTTGTTGTCTGTTACCAGCGCGTTCAGAATTGCGGGCAGGTCGTCGCCGAATTGCACGTCGACAACAGCGCCGATCACCTGCGTGATTTTGCCAACAGCTGCTTTTGATTTTGCCATTTTGGTTTCTCCGGTCCTTAGAGCGCTTCAGCGCCCGAGATAATTTCAATCAATTCATTGGTAATCGCTGCCTGACGCGAGCGGTTATATTGAATTGTAAGTTTGTCGATCATTTCGCCAGCGTTGCGTGTGGCGTTGTCCATCGCGGACATCCGCGCACCCTGTTCCGAGGCGCCGTTTTCCAGCAAGGCGGTAAACACCTGCGTTGTCAGGGCGCGTGGCAACAGGTCTGCCAAAATTTCTTCTTCGCCGGGCTCGTAGGTGTAGAACGGACGTTCGGCACCCTCTTCCGGCTCGAAATCCGCGGGGATCAACTGCTGCGCGGTCGGAACCTGGCTGATCACGCTTTCGAAACGATTGAAGAAAATCGTCGCGACGTCGAACTCGCCATCGTCGAAGCGCGCCATGATGTCCTTGGCGATGTCATGAGCGTTGCTGTAGCCGATCCGCTTGACCTCTGACAGGTCGATGTGCCCGACCATCTTTTTCAGATGATCGCGGCGCAGCTGTTCCCGGCCCTTCTTGCCGACCGTCAAAATCTTGACGGTCTTGCCCATTGCTTCCAGTTCATGGATCTTGAGGCGTGCCAGCTTTACGATCGACGAGTTGAAGCCGCCGCACAGACCGCGTTCGGCCGTTGCGACCACCAGCAGATGGGTTTGATCTTGCCCGGTTCCGGCCAGCAGTTTCGGCGCGGTTTCGCTGCCTGCCGCTGCCGCTGACAAATTCCCCATGACCACATTCATACGATCGGCGTACGGGCGTCCGGCCTCGGCAGCCTCTTGCGCGCGGCGCAATTTGGCAGCCGAAACCATCTGCATGGCCTTGGTGATCTTGCGAGTGCTTTTGACACTCTCGATCCGGGTTTTTAGGTCCTTGAGATTTGGCATATACCAAACTCCTGTCCTTTTAAGCCTTCAGATTATGCGAAGTCTTTTGCGAAAGACTGCACGGCTGCCTTGACCTTCTCCTCGGCCTCACCCTTGATCTTGGGATCTTCCTTGGAGATGTATTCCAGCACATCGGCGTGATCTTTACGCATATGCGCCAGCAGGCCCTTTTCGAAACGTCCGACGTCCCGCACCCCGATCTTGTCGAGGTAGCCTTTGGTGCCGGCGTAGAGCACGACGACCTGTTCGGCTGTGGTCAGCGGCGAGTACTGCGCCTGCTTCAGCAGTTCGGTCAGACGGGCGCCACGGTTCAGCAGGGCCTGTGTCGAAGCATCGAGGTCGGAACCGAACTGGGCGAAAGCCGCCATTTCGCGGTACTGCGCCAGTTCCAGCTTGATCGAACCTGCAACCGATTTCATCGCGTTCGTCTGTGCGGACGAACCCACACGCGAAACCGACAGACCGGTGTTCAGCGCCGGGCGGATACCCTGGTAGAAGAGTTCGGTTTCAAGGAAGATCTGGCCGTCGGTGATCGAGATCACGTTGGTCGGAATAAAGGCCGAAACGTCACCGCCCTGGGTTTCGATGACAGGCAGCGCGGTCAAAGAGCCTCCGCCGTTGTCTTCGTTCAGCTTGGCCGAGCGTTCCAGAAGGCGGGAGTGGAGGTAGAAAACGTCACCCGGATAGGCTTCGCGTCCTGGCGGACGACGCAGCAGCAGGGACATCTGGCGATAGGCCACGGCTTGCTTGGTCAAATCGTCATAGATCATCAGGCCGTGCATGCCGTTGTCACGGAAATACTCGCCCATGGCCGTCGCGGAATAAGGTGCGAGGAACTGCATCGGCGCAGGGTCGGAAGCGGTCGCGGCGACAACGATCGTGTATTCGATCGCGCCGGTTTCTTCCAGTTTCTTCACCAGCTGGGCAACGGTCGAACGCTTCTGTCCGATGGCCACGTAGATGCAGAAGAGTTTCTTGCTGTCGTCGTCGCCGGCGGCGTCGTTATAGGCTTTCTGGTTCAGAATGGTGTCCAGAGCCACAGCGGTCTTGCCTGTCTGACGGTCGCCGATGATCAACTCGCGCTGGCCACGGCCGATCGGGATCAGGGCGTCAACGGATTTCAGACCGGTCGCCATCGGTTCGTGAACCGATTTACGCGGAATGATGCCCGGAGCTTTCACGTCGGATGTCGAGCGCTTCTTGGTCTTGATCGGACCTTTGCCGTCGATCGGGTTGCCCAGACCGTCAACAACGCGTCCCAGCAGTTCCGGGCCGATGGGAACGTCCACGATGGCGTTGGTGCGCTTGACCGTATCGCCTTCCTTGATTTCGCGGTCGGAGCCGAAGATAACCACGCCGACGTTGTCGACTTCGAGGTTAAGTGCCATCCCGCGGATGCCGCCGGGGAATTCAACCATCTCACCCGCCTGGACGTTATCCAGACCATGTACACGCGCGATACCGTCACCAACGGACAGAACGCGGCCTACTTCAGCAACCTCGGCCTCTTGACCGAAGTTCTTGATCTGGTCCTTGAGGATCGCAGAAATTTCTGCAGCTTGGATACCCATTATCCGACCTCTTTCATTGAGTTTTGAAGATTGGAGAGTTTCGAGCGGATCGACGTGTCGATCATGCGCGAACCCACTTGTACGATCAAGCCGCCGATGAGGCTTTCATCGACGGCTACATTGATTTTCACATCTTTTCCGACGGACGCCTTCAGCGCCTTGGCCAGCTTGTCCGATTGCGCCTTGGTCAGCGCCTTGGCGGCGGTAATCTCTGCCGAGACCTCGCCCTTTTCGTCCGCGATCATCGCCTTGACCGA
>JBFIHV010000198.1:0-5433 GCA_041601595.1 Amylibacter sp.
ACCGGCCCGATGTATCCGCGCTCGATGCCGTATTGCACGATGAACACGCCGCCCAGGGCGAGGGACACCGCTGCCAGCCAGATGATCCAGTTGGCGATGATATTGTCCATGACGCGATCGACGAGGCTGGGTCCGGCGGGCGGCGCAGGCGGCGTTGCTGCGACCACCGGCCGGCCGAACTGTTCCTTTTGCGGTGCTTTTGCCGGTTCGGATGTCTTTGCGGGCTCCCTTGCCGCTCTGCTGGCCGCGGCCGGTTTTTCGCGCGCGTCCGCTTCGGGTTGCTCCGGCTTGGAAGCTGGCGCCGGTGTCGGCGCTTCGTCTGCGCGGGACCGCAGGGTCAGGTCGGCAACCTGCCGTTCAAGGTTCTTGACCCGGCCGCGCAACATGAGCGCAACGATCAGCGCCGCGATCGCCGCGGCGGCAACCGAAAAGGGGAGAAAAACCAGAAAAAAGAAATATTCGTCCAACATCCGGTTCCTTGAATTGAAATCCTTCAAAACCGGAGTGTCATATGCGGTGCGGTTCGCGTCAAGCTTGCTGTGGGCCTAGCAATAACGCTCCGGTCCGTTGTTCTGCGCCACGGAATAGCGGTCGCCATGGGCAAAACCTGTCGGCAGCAGGCGCGCGATCTCGGCGCGGTCGGCCTCGGTCAGGGCGATCTCGCAGGCGCCGGCCCATTCGGCCAGATGCTCTGCCGTGCGGGTGCCGGGGATCGGGACCAAGTGCTCTCCCTTGTCCAGAACCCATGCCAGCGCCGCCGCCGGAACCGGCCAGCCGCGATCCCGCGCATAGGCCTTGAACGGGGCGATCAGGGCGCAGTTGGCTTGAAAGTTGGGTGTCTGGAAGCGCGGACTGTTGGACAGGAAATCGTCGGGGCCGTAGCCTGTCAGATCGGGAAAGCCCTCTCCGAACATGCCCCTGCCAAGGGGCGAGAAAGGCACGAACGTCGTCCCCAGTTCCTTGCAGGCCTGAATCATGCCGAGGTCCGGCAGACGGGTCCAAAGCGAATATTCGCTCTGGATCGCGGACACCGGATGCACGGCATGGGCGCGGCGCAGGGTTGCGGGCGCCACCTCCGACAGGCCGTAGCCGCCGATCTTGCCCTCCCTGATGAAACCGGCAAGCGTCTCGACGACCTCTTCGACCGGCCGGTCCTGTTCGCGCCGGTGTATGTAATAGAGGTCGATGTGATCGGTGTTCAGGCGTTTCAGCGAGCCTTCCAGCGCGTTGCGCAGGTACCGGGCGGAATTGTCGAAACCGCGCTGCCCGTCGCGGAACCGGATGCCCGCCTTGGTGGCGATCCTGAAGCGGTTGCCGGACTGCCGCAGGTAATCGCCGATCAGGGTCTCGGAGCGGCCGTGGCCATAGACATCCGCCGTATCCAGAAACGTGATGCCGTGGTCGGCGGCGGCGTCGAGGCAGCGGAAAGAGGTCGCCTGATCAGATTTGCCGTAGAAGCCGCAAAAATTCATGCAGCCGAGGCCGATGCGGCTGAGCCTTGTTTCCGTGTGTCCGAGCGTGGTGTATTTCATGGTTCCGGCTTCCCGAGGATATTTGCGTCAGGCGGGACCATAACCGCTGATGCCGCCAAGTAAACAAGTGACTGGACCATCGCGGATTTTCCCGTCAATCTTGCCGGATGTTCGAAACGGTCGAAATTCCGGTATGGGCGATTTGGGTGGCAGGCGCGCTGGCCGTTGTCGCAGTGCTGGACCGTATCCTGATCCCGTCCGTCCGCTGGTACCTCAAGCGCAGGCTGGACCGCGCGATCGAGCAGTTGAACAAGCGGCTCCAGACACGGATACAGCCGTTCAAGCTGACCCGCCGGCAGGTGATGATCGACCGGCTGGCGCATGATCCGAAAGTCCTGCAGGCGATCGTGGATTATGCCGAAGAGGAAAATATCCCGTTCAAGATCGCCGAGGGCCGGGCCGAGAGATATGCGCGGGAGATCGTGCCGTCGTTTTCCGCCTTTACCTATTTTTCCTTCGGCATCAAGGCGTCCCGCTGGCTGTCCGAGGCGCTGTTCAAGGTCCGGCTGGGTCACGAGGACGAGGCGGCGCTGCAGGCGCTCGACCCGAACGACACGGTGGTTTTCGTGATGAACCACAAATCCAACATGGATTACATCCTGGTCACCTATCTGGCGGCGTCGCGGTCGGCCCTGTCCTATGCGGTCGGCGAATGGGCCAGCGTCTGGCCGCTGAAGCCGCTGGTGCGCTCGACAGGGGCCTATTTCATCCGCCGCAAGTCGCGCAACGCGCTCTATCGCAAGGTTCTGGCGCGCTATGTCCAGATGGCGACGGAGGCGGGCGTGGCGCAGGCGATTTTTCCCGAGGGCGGGCTGAGCCGCGACGGGGCGATCCATCCGCCGAAGCTGGGCATCCTGAACTATATCGTGTCGGGATTTTCGCCCACCGAAGGGCGGGACGTCGTGTTTATCCCCGTCGGCCTGAACTACGACCGCGTGCTGGAGGATCGCGTGCTGTTGTCCATGGGGCGCAAGGAACGGGCCACGTTCTGGACCAAGCTGCGGGGCGGCGTCCGCGTGGTGTTCAACCATCTGCTGCTGCGCCTGACGGGGCGGTTCCGCCGCTTCGGCTATGCCAGCGTCAGCTTCGGGACGCCCGTTTCGCTGCGCGGTTTCCTGAAGGGGCAGGCGGACGTCAGCCACGAAACCCTGACGAAGAACCTCGGCCGCACACTGATGCACGACGTCAGCAAGGCGGTTCCCGTCATGCCGGTGCCGGTGATCGCGACCGTATTGGAGCGCCAGATCGACGCCAGGATTTCGCGCGAGGAACTGCACCGCGAAAGCATGGCCAAGCTGGACTGGCTCATCCGCAAGGGCGCCAGCCTGCAATTTACGCGCGCGGAAATGGAAGCGGCCATTCACGAGGGCATCCGCCTGCTGATCTATCGCGGCATTCTGGTAGCCGGCGATGACGACGGCCCCCTGCATGTCGACCCCGACCAGCGCGATCTGGTGGCTTTTTACGCCAACTCGATAGCGCATCTGGGAAAGCCGGCAAAAGCGGTAAAACCGGCAAAGCATGGGTGACTCTGCCCGACGGGGCGACTATAAGGACCGCGATTCCTCCATAGCTGAAAGACGCACAATCATGATCAAGGTTTTCGGTCATCTGGCCCCCGACACCGACGCAACCGGCTCCGCCATCATCTGGTCGTGGTACCTGAACCAGACCGGCCGCGCCGCCACGCCCCATGTGCTGGGCGAGCCGAATACCGAGGCGAAATTCGTAATGAAGCGCTGGGGCTTCGACCAGCCGGAAACCCTCAACGCCGTCGCAGCGGGCGAGGATGTGGTCATCGTGGACACCAACAATCCGGGCGAACTGCCGGACGGCATCAACGACGCGAATATCCTTCAGGTCATCGACCACCACCTGCTGGCCGGTGGCCTGAAAACCCGCAAGCCGATCGAGATCACGATCAAGCCCGTGGCCTCGACCGCGACGGTCATGGTGGGGATCATGGGCGACGTTCTGACCTCTGCGCCCGACGGCATCAAGGGGCTGGTCCTGTCATGCATCCTGTCCGACACGCTGGAATTCCGCAGCCCGACGACGACCGATGTCGACAAGGTTCTGGCGAAATCGCTGGCCAGGGATCTGGGGCTGGATATTTCGGGCTACGCAGCCGAAATGTTCGCGGCGAAATCCGATATCTCGCATTTTTCCGACGCGGAGCTTCTGCGTCTGGACAGCAAGAAATACGAGGCCGGCGGCAAGTCCTTCCGCGTGTCGGTGCTGGAAACCACCAGCCCCGCCGTTGTGCTCGACCGCAAGGCCGGCCTGATGAAGTCGATGGAAGAGGTCGCGTCCGAGGACGGCGTCGATCAGGTGCTGCTGTTCGTCGTCGACATCCTGCGCGAAGAAGCGACGCTGCTGGTGCCGAACGATCTGGTCCGCTCGGTCGCCGAAAAATCCTTTGGCGCGTCCGTAACCGGCGACGTGGTTGTTCTGCCCGGCGTCGTGTCGCGGAAAAAGCAGATCATTCCGAACCTTGAAGTCTGACGGTTCACGCCGGGAAACAAGTTGCAGGCCCGCGCCGGGCAATCGGCGCGGGCTTTTCCGTGGGTGGCCGGAATTGCAATTTTAGAGCGAGTCTCTGGTATCACCGCCTGACGAAACGGCCAAATAATTTTTGACGCTGCCGCAGCGGGTTTTTGGAAAATGCCCTTCCTTTATTTGTAAATTAAATAAAATTGTTGAAAAACAATACCCTGTTTTCTTAATACTCCCCATTTATAGTTAAATGTACAAGTTGAGCACAACTGCTATTCTAATCGTGTCAGGGTTGTGTTAATCCTACGTTAACCAAAATAAATGAGGCTGCTCATGTCGCAAGAATGGATTATTGACGTACTGGTTGATCTGCGGAAATTCGCGGGGAAGAACGATCTTGGCCGACTGGCCGAGCAACTCGACGACACGATCCACATCGCCGCGGCGGAAATATCGGATATTGCTCAGGGGGGCGATGTAAGCGAGCGCCATGGCAGTCAGGATAGAAGCGTTTATCGATCGCATCAGCTCTAGCAGGAGTTACGAAGACCTTTTCGCGACTCTGCTGGACATTCGCGACACTCTGCAAGTCAGCCACATCGTTTATCACTCGATAAACCGCCACGGCGAGCCCTTTGCCCTGGCCAGCTACAGCCCCGAGTGGGCCTCTTTCTACGAGGGCGACCAGCTTTTCAAAATCGATCCCGTCGTTCTGGCGGCGTTTCAGGAGTTCCACCCCTACAGCTGGAAGAACCTCGACTGGGGAACGAAACCGGCGCGGCAGTTGATGTTCGATGCCGTCGACGGCGGTGTCGGCAATCAGGGGCTGTCGCTGCCTGTGCGCGGCCCGAGCGGGGAATTCTCGCTGGTCTCGGTCAGCCATCAATGCACCGACGGCGCCTGGCTCAAGTTCATCAAGAACCACATGTCCGATCTGCTGCTGCTGGCGCATTACATCCATTACGCGGCCCGCAAGATCGAGTTTCCGGACGGCTCGCAGCTCTATGCCAGCCTGTCGCCGCGCGAGTTGGACGCCCTTCAGATGCTGGGCGTCGGCCTCAACCGCGCCCGGATCGCCGAGTCCCTGAAAATCTCGGAACATACCCTGCGCGTCTACATCGAATCCGCCCGCCACAAGCTGTCTGCCGCCAACACGACCCATGCGGTTGCCAAGGCGGTCTCGAACGGGCTGATCGCCATCTGACCTGCCAGTCCCGGCTGCGCGCACTCCAAACCTTACCGGAACCTTACCGAAACGCACGGCGATCGGCCGTTAACCATTCTGTCCAATCCTCTCGGCATCAACCATCCGATGCCCACTTGCGAGAGGAGCCGACACCGTGCTGTCCTATATCTACGCCAACGACCTTGCCCGTTTTCCCGCCCTGCAATCCGAAATGTTCCG
>JBFIHV010000199.1:0-5419 GCA_041601595.1 Amylibacter sp.
CGCTTACCCGCATCGCCACCCCGAGGCCGCCAGCGACGACGCAGATGTCGAATTCCTGAAAGCCAAGTTCGACGCCGGCGCCCACAGCGCCATCACACAGTTCTTTTTCGAGGCCGAGGATTTCCTGCGCTTCCGCGACCGCTGTGTTGCTGCCGGTATTACCGGGAAGATCACCCCGGGCATTCTGCCGATCGAGAACTGGGAAAAGACGCGGAACTTCTCGCGGCGCTGCGGGGCAAGGACGCCGGAGTGGCTGGACAAAGCCTTTGAAAACGCCGAGCGGGAAGGCACGGAGCGCCTGCTCTCGACCGCGATCTGCACCGAACTGTGCGACGATCTGCTGAACGAGGGCGTCGAGGACCTGCATTTCTACACGCTGAACGACGCGACGCTGACGCAGGAAGTCTGTCGCGGTCTGGGGCGTACGCTGGCGGGGCCGCGCTTGTATCAGGTTGCCTAGGCGCGACCACAGGCTGCCTGGGCACGAAAAAGGGGCTGCCGATCTGGCAGCCCCGTTCATTTCGGCAAGCGGGCGGTGTCAGGCGCGCTCGACATATTCCATTGTTTCGGTGTTGACCACGACCGCCTGACCCTGATCGACGAACGGCGGGATCATGATCCGGACGCCATTGTCCAGCAGCGCGGGTTTGAAGCTGTTGGCGGCGGTCTGACCCCTTACGGCAGGTTCGGTTTCCTCGACGGTGCAGATGACCTTCTGGGGCAGGGATGCGCTCAGCGCCTCGCTGTCGTGGTATTCGACCTGGATCGTCATTCCGTCCTGAAGGAAGGGGCGCCGCTCGCCCAGAATATCGGCAGGAAGTTCGGTTTGCTCGTAGGTTTCGGAGTCCATGAATACCAGCATGCCGTCTGTTTCGTACAGAAACTGCTGGTCCTTCTGTTCCAGCCGCACCTTTTCGACCTTGTCCGCCGACCGGAAGCGTTCATTCAGTTTGGAGCCGTTGCGCAGGTTCTTCATCTCGACCTGAGCGAACGCGCCGCCCTTCCCGGGCTTGACGTGATCGACCTTCACTGCGACCCAAAGACCGCCATTATGCTCCAGCACATTGCCGGGCCGAATCTCGTTGCCGTTAATCTTGGCCATAAAAAAATCCTTTTAGGGGTACCATTTTGTCTGGATGCACCTATATCGATAGGGATTGTGCCTGACAAGTATGACGTTCATCTGAACCGGCGGCAGTTTTCGCATAGCTCAAAAAGATAGCTATGCACCTGACGCATAGCATGTATTCCATATATGCAGTTCAGAATCGTCACAAAATGGTCATAGTGCGCAAACACAAAAAGCGAACGAACTCAAGAGGAAAACGTGATGCTCGATTACGTTGATGCAACGGCTTACACCAATGACCAGGGGAAACGCGCGCAAAAGCTTTTCGCCGCGGTTGTTCTTGCGGCGCTGGACGATGCGATTGCAGACAACAAGAAATACGGCAATGGTGTTGAAGCTATTGCGCGCTGGGCACGTTCCCGCGACGGCCGCGAGGTACTTATGTGTGCCGGTATCGAGCCGACCGAACGCTGCGTCGGCGGTATGATGGAATTTGTCAGCAAGGGTATCCGCACGTCCGTGGCGCTGAGCCGCGAGGAAAGCGAGCGCCAGGCCGCGCGCGCGAGCGAAGCCGCTTAAGCGACTCCTTCCGAAATCCCGTTTTTGAACGCCCTCGCCTTGCGGGGGCGTTTTCAGTTTGCGGCGCGCGGTTTCGCGCGGCGGGTCGGCGTTTCGGTCGTCGGGTCTTCCGGCCAGACGTGTTTCGGATAGCGTCCGCGCATGTCTTTTCGCACGTCACTGTAGGACGTGGCCCAGAATCGCGGCAGATCGGACGTGGTCTGCAGCGGGCGTTGTGCCGGCGACAGCAGCTCGAACTGCAAAGGGGTGTGGTCCGGTCCGATGGTCGGATGTTTCGCGGTCCCGAACATTTCCTGCAATCTGACAGAAACGGACGGCGTGCCGCCGGAATAGTCGATTGCCAGTACGCTTCCGGCCGGCGCCGTGAACTTGGCCGGAGCCAGCCGGTCCAGTGTCTGCATCTGGTCCCATGTCAGCCAGCTCTGCGCCAGAGCGTTCATGTCCAGCTTTTTCAAATCTGCGAGCGTTCTGGTCTTGCCCAGATAGGGCAGCAGCCAGTCCCCGGCGCGATCCAGCAGAGCGGCGGTCGAGCAATCCGGCAGGTCACTTCCGCGAGAGCGGAGCCACTCGATCCGCGCCTGCAACAGCCTGTTCGCCTTGGTCCAGGGCAGGGTGTCGTGATCCAGACTCCGCAGGCCCTCCAGCATCGCGGCGGCTATGTCTTCCGGCGGGCAGTCCGGCCAGGGGCGATCCTCCAGCACCAGCGCGCCCAGACGCGTTTGAATGCGGGCGCGGACGGCGCGGTCCCGTTTGGACCATTCGCAGACATTCTCCTCCATGATTTCTTCCGCGAATAACTCCCGCAGTTCGGCCTCGGAAATGCCCGTGCCGATCCGCACCCGGGCATCGGTACGCGCGCCGTCGAGGTCGGTTGCCACGATCAGACGCTGCGCGCCCAGAGCATCGCCGGGCGGGACGACCGCGCCGGTGCCGCCGGACAGCAGATAGCGCGCCTCGTCTCCGTCGCGCCGCATGCCGATCCGGTCGGGATAGGCCAGCGCGGCCATTGCGCCGACAGACAAGTGCCGCCCGCCGGGGGACTTCAGCCGTCTTGCATCGGACTTGATGCGTTTGACGGCTGCGCGGTTGACAGTGAACGGGTGTTCCCGTTCGAAACGGTCGGGATCCTTGACGGCCTGCCAGCGCAGCGTCAGGTCCGAGGGCAGGGGGCCTTCGTCGCGCATCAGAACGTCGCGGTTTTCCAGCAGGGCCGCCATCAGCGGGCCGTCCGGGCCGGCGTGCAGCACCATATGGGCCAAACGGGCGGACACCGGCATTCGGGCCATCGCGCGGCCTTCACCCGTGATCCGGCCCTGATCCGTCAGCGCCCCCATCTGCACCAGCAGCGCCTTTGCTGCGTCGAAATCCGCCGGGCGTGGCTGGGTCAGGAACGGCATTTTGGTGGGGTCCGTCGCACCCCAGAGTGCCAGTTCCAGAACCAGTCCGGTCAGGTCCGCGGCCATTATCTCGGGCGGGGCGAAGGCAGCCAACCCGCCGTTCTCGCCTTTGGTCCACATCTTGTAACAGACGCCCTCGGCGACCCGCCCGGCGCGTCCGGCGCGTTGCCGGGCCTCGGCCAGTGTCACGCGGTCGGTCACCAGCCGCGACATTCCGGTGCTGGCATCGAAAACCGGCCGCCGCGCGCGGCCGCAATCGACAACGACACGGATATCCTCGATGGTCAGAGAGGTCTCCGCGATCGACGTCGCCAGCACGACTTTGCGCCCCTCTTTGACCGGAGCGATCGCGGCCCGCTGCTTGGCGAAGGGCAGGGCGCCATAGAGCGGCCTGACAGAAACACCCGGCCCGAGGCTGCGGCCCAGAAGCGATTCGACCCGCCGTATTTCGCCTTCGCCCGGCAGAAACGCCAGAACGCCGCCCTCTGTCTCGGCCACCGCCTGTGCAACCAGCCGCGCCGCAACCTCTTCGAAGCGCGGACCGCGCTGGTCCGGACGCGCCCAGGGACGCGGCAGGAACCGTTCCTCGACGGGATAGCTCTTGCCCTCGGATGTGATGACCGGCGCATTGCCCATAAGCTCGGCCACCGGTTCCGCGTCCAGCGTCGCCGACATCACGATCAGGCACAGGTCGGGACGCAGGGCCGCGCGGACCTCCAGACACAGGGCCAGCCCCAGATCGCCCTGCAAGGAGCGTTCGTGGAATTCGTCGAAAATCACGCAGGAAACCCCGGCCAGTTCGGGATCGGACTGGATCATCCGCGTCAGGATACCCTCGGTGATGACCTCGATCCGGCACGTGTCGGACGTTCTGGTGTCGTCGCGCATGCGGTAGCCGACGACCTCTCCGACCGCGCTGCCGCACAGTTCCGCGATCCGCTCTGCGGCGGCGCGGGTCGCCAGACGGCGCGGCTCCAGCATCAGGATGCGGCCGGTAAAGACATTCCGGTCCAGCAGGTATTTCGGAACGCCGGTGGTCTTGCCCGCGCCCGGCGGCGCCTGCAGAACGGCCTGGTTTTCCGTCTCGATCGCCCGCAGCAGGTCCCCGAGGACCTCTTCTATCGGCAGGCGTGCGGGCAAATATCAGTCCCTTCGTACCATTTTGGCCGATCCAACAACGGATTGAGTCTCGATACTCATCAGCCGGTAGTTTCCGTCCCCCTGCTTTTCATAGAACAGCATGAAAGGAAAGGTTGATTGCTCTTCCATCTCTCTGGCGGAGAATCCGCCGATGCGTTGGTAGAAGCCGCCGCACCGAGCGGTGTCGCCCGTGATAACCGGCTTGTCCTGGCGGATCTGCGACCTCCGGCGGCCGTCGAACATCTGGATGGTCTTGTCGCAGAGCTGCTCCTTTGGAACGTCATGCAGGATCATGTAGGCGGCCGAAATCAGGTCCACCGCGCCTTTCTGCTTGGCCGGGTCCACGTCGGTGTCACGCGGTGCGCGCTCCGGAGAATACTCCAGAACTTTCGGGGTGCGGCTGTTGTACGCCATGCGCACGGTTGACTCGTCGGATTTGCTGAAAACCGTCGCCGAGAACTCTTCCGGCCAGTATCGGTTTTCGTCCCTGTATCCCTTGACCTTGCCGTCGAATTCGAATTTGGCGACTTTCGCCATCAGACCGGTGGTCGTGACCCGCCCGGCGGCGGCATAACGCGTCGGTGTCTGAGCCAGTTCCACACGCAGATAACCCAACTTGAAACCATAGACATAGATCGCATAGGTCAGGCTGTCGTTTTCCGCAAAGGCGGTGGAAACGGACGCGAAAATCGCCGCTGTTACGGCCAGAACTCGTGATTTCATTTACTTGCGCTCCGTTTATTCCTGCCTTTGGAACATAGTTCGGGCAGCATTGTTTGATAAGCGTAACCCTATCACGAAACCTGTCAGGCCTGAAACACATGCCGTTCCGGTTATAATGGCAATTAGAAGCGTAGAATCCCTTGACGCCCATCGCTATCGGGCCTAAAGAAGCGGCTCGAAATTCAATTGCTGATGGGCATTGACCCGTTTGAGCGTATCCGAGGAACATAACATGTCCCGTGTTTGTGAACTGACTGGTAAAGCACCACAGTCTGGCAACAATGTCAGCCACGCCAACAACCGCACGAAGCGCCGGTTTCTGCCGAACCTGAATGATGTGACACTGTCGAGCGAAACGCTTGGCCAGTCATTCAAATTCCGGATTTCCGCGGCCGCTCTGCGCTCCGTCGACCACCGCGGCGGGCTTGACGCGTTCTTTGCCAAGGCGAAAGACGCCGACCTGTCCGCGCGCGCGCTCAAAGTGAAGCGCGACATCGCGAAGGCGCAACAA
>JBFIHV010000200.1:0-5366 GCA_041601595.1 Amylibacter sp.
CGCTATCGTTTATCGCAAGGTTCCGGTCAAGCCCGAACCGTTCCGACGGATCGAACGGGCGTGATAAACCATATTTTTCATGATCCCTGCGCTATTTAAGCAGTCCTGCGCGTTTGACAAGCTATCGTCGCTTGCACGTGCCTCCGACAGGCCGTAAAACGCTGCGGAGGTAGAGAAAAACCAAGGGCGGAAATATGCTGAATTCCATGCGTTCCAAGAAAAACCGGACCATCATGTATATTCTGATGGCGTTGTTGATCGTGGGTCTGACCGGTTTCGGGATCAGCACTTTTACCGGCGGTTCGCTGCGCAATATCGGATCGGTCGGGGACGAGAAGATCTCGATCGACGATTACGCGCGGCAGATGAACCAGACCATGCAGAACGTGTCGCGCCAGATCGGTCGCAACCTGACACCGGCAGAGGTCGAAAGCTCCGGCATCCAGCGCGCCGTGCTGGCAGAGGTCGTTGCGGTCGCAGGCATGGACAACGAAGCCAGTCGGCTCGGCCTGAGCATAGGCGATGCCGCGGTTCGCGATGAACTGGTTGCGACACCCGCCTTCCAGTCCATCGACGGAAAATTCGATCCGGAGGCTTATAGATTCGCACTGGAACGCTCCAATCTCAGCGCGACCGAATACGAAGAAACGCTGCGCAAGCAGAACGCCCGCGGACTGCTTCAGGGGTCGGTTGCGACCGGCATCCGCTCGGGCGACACCGCCGCCGCGGCATTCGTGAGCTATGCGGGCGAAACCCGCAACATCGAATGGGTCGAACTGACCGCCGACTATCTGACCACGCCGGTAGGCGAGCCGACCGAAGAGCAACTCGTCGAACAATACGAGATGAACCCCGAGGCCTATACCTCTCCGCTGACCAAGGAAATCACCTACGCCTGGCTGTCGCCCGACCGCCTTACGGACGAGATCGAGATCACCGACGCCGAACTTCAGGAAGCCTACAACATTAATTCGGAGCGGTATAACCGCCCTGCCCGCCGCGCCATCGACCGGATCGTTTTCGGCACGGAGCAGGAAGCGCTGGACGCCCGCGCCCGGCTCGATTCCGGCCTGATCGACTTCGACGCTCTGGCATCGGAACGCGGCCTGACGATCGATGATATCGACCAGGGTGAAGTCGAGCGCGAGCAATTGCCCGAGGCCGTCGGCGACCTGATTTTCAACGCTGCCGAGCCCGGAGTTGTCGGCCCCGCAGACACCGACCTCGGCCCCGCGCTTTATCGCATCAACGCGATTTTCGACGCAAACATCACGCCGTTCGAGGATGTAGAGGACGAGTTGCGCGACGAACTGGCATCCGAGCACACAGGCGTCATGGTCCTGAACCTGCTGCCGGAAATCGACGACAAGCTGGCCGCCGGTGCGACGCTCGAGGATCTGGATGCCGAAACCCGGATGGAACTGGGCACCCTGTCCTATTCGGCGGAAGTAACCGAGGGCATTGCAGCCTATGACGAATTCCGCGCCGTGGCCGACCTTGCCAACGAAGGCGACTTTCCCGAGATCGAGCACCTGTCCGACGGCGGCGTCTTTGCGCTGCGGGTCGACAAGGTGACGCAACCGGCGCGCATTCCTCTGGAAGAGATCCGCGACCGGGTCGCCGATGACTGGAAGGCCGCCGAAACCATTCGCCGCCTCAAGGAACTGGGCGACCGTTTTGCCGCACGGCTGGCCGAAACCTCCGATTTCGGATCGCTGGGCATCGTCAGCGAAACCGCAAGCAAACTGACCCGGGCCGCTTTCGTCGAAGGCACGCCGCCTCTGCTGGTCACGCGGATATTCGACGTGGCGCAGGGCGAGACCGTGGTTGTCGAAGATACCGGCAGCGTGTTTCTGGCGCAGGTCACCAGTGTGACGCCGGTCGATCTGAACACGGCCGAAAATCAGGCCATGGTGGCCCGTATCCGCGGCCAGATCGATCTGCAGATTTCCGAGGATGTTCTGAATGCCTACATGTCCGCGGTTCAGCAGGCGGCCGGTGTCACTCTGAACCCGAACGCGATTGAATCGGTCAACTCGCAACTGCTGACCGGCGGGGCGGGTGGCTGATGAGCCTGTCGCCCGGCTTCAAGGAGTTCGAAAAGGCGTATAACGCCGGAAAGAACCAGGTCGTGTATCAGCGGCTGGTCGCCGATCTGGACACGCCGGTTTCGCTGATGCTCAAGCTGGCGCAGGCGCGCGCGGACAGTTTCATGCTGGAAAGCGTTACCGGCGGAGAGGTCCGCGGCCGCTATTCCGCGATCGGCATGAAGCCGGACGTGATCTGGAAATGCAACGGCGCCACATCCTCGATCAACCGTCAGGCAAGTTTCGACCGCGACACGTTCGAGCCGCAGCCGGGCGACGCGCTGACCAACCTGCGCGCGCTGATCGAAGAAAGCCGCATAGACCTGCCGGACGGCCTGCCGCCGCTTGCGGCCGGATTGTTCGGGTATCTGGGCTACGACATGATCCGTCTTGTCGAGCACCTGCCCGATGTGAACCCCGATCCTATCGGGACGCCGGATGCGGTCCTGATCCGGCCCGGGGTCGTTGTCGTCGTCGACGGCGTCAAGGGCGAGATCACCGTCGTCAGCCCCGCATGGCACTCAGAGAGTCAGTCGGCGCGCGCCGCCTATGCCCAATCCGGCGAAAGGGTCATGAACGCGATCCATGATCTGGACCGGCCCGTGGCGCATGAAACCCGCGATCTGGCACAGGCGGCCACATTGCCGGAGCCGGTGTCAAACACCAGCAAGGAACGCTATTTCGAAATGGTGGAGACGGCCAAGGAATACATCCGGAGCGGCGACATCTTTCAGGTCGTTCCCAGCCAGCGCTGGTCCTGCCCCTTTACCCTGGCCCCCTTTTCGCTCTACCGGGCTCTGCGACGAACAAACCCCTCGCCCTACATGTTCTTCTTCAATTTCGGCGGATTTCAGGTCATCGGCGCAAGCCCGGAAATCCTGGTGCAGGTCAAAGGCGAGAAGGTCACGATCCGCCCCATTGCGGGCACGCGCCCGCGCGGCAAGACCGCAGCAGAGGATCAGGCCTATGAGACAGACCTGCTGTCCGATCCCAAGGAACTGGCGGAGCACCTGATGCTGCTCGACCTCGGGCGCAACGACGTCGGGCGTGTGGCCAAGATCGGAACCGTAACGCCGACGGAAAAATTCATCATCGAGCGCTACAGCCACGTCATGCATATCGTCTCGAACGTCGAAGGCGTATTGAGCAGCGAGCACGACGCCCTGTCTGCCCTGTTGGCAGGTCTGCCTGCCGGGACAGTGTCCGGTGCGCCGAAAGTGCGCGCGATGGAAGTCATCGACGAACTGGAATCCGAAAAGCGCGGCGTCTATGGCGGCGGGGTCGGGTATTTCTCGGCCAACGGCGATATGGACATCTGCATCGCCCTGCGCACGGCGGTCACCAAGGACGAGACCCTGTATATCCAGGCGGGCGGCGGCGTGGTTTTCGACAGCGACCCCGAGGCAGAGTTTCAGGAGACCGTGAACAAGTCCAACGCCCTGCGTCAGGCGGCGCAGGATGCGGCCCTGTTCGTCAAGCACCGAAACGGCAACTGACCCTAATCCCGTTTGATACCGGCAGAAACCGGCGCAAGTGCAACATTGCGCGCGGTGCGGCTCTGTGACCACGCCAGGATGGCGTCGATGGTTTCGGCCCTGGTCGAACCGATCACCAGCACATGGCCGATGCGGGACGCTTCCGCCGCGGCGCGGTCCAGATGCCTCTGGATCGCCTCCGCATTCTCGCCCTTTTGATCCAACGCGCGAAAGATCAGGCCCGCCGGAACATCCGCCTTGTCGGCCTCGCGCTTGACGACGTTCAGGCCCTGTTCGTAGGTCACGAGACCGTGGCCGGTCCGGTTCAGCGCGGACAGGACATAGTTCGACAGAACACGGTCGTTCTGGAGCGTCGCCTCCGGCACGTCCAGCAGCCCGACCGACTCCGGGACGATCCGGAAGAACTCGGTCAGCAGGTCCGCGACCTGTTCCTCGGTTTGCCCGCCGGACAGGCTCAGCTCGACAGAGCGCGGAGACAGGGCCAGAACCTCATGGCCATTTTCGAAATAATTGCCCGAGGCCAGTGTCGCGTCCGGGCGGTCGACCGCAACGGCAAAGGTTATCGGCAGGTCCAGCGTCGCCGCCGCGTTCAGCGTAACGCCGGCGTTGCCGACATCGACAAGGACGATCGACATAGTTGGCTTGCCTCCCGCATCGAACGGAATTCCGAACCTGTCAATCGCGCGGGTTTCTTCGGATGCCACCTGCGGAGCTTCGGACTCAACCGTCAGGATAGACACCTTGTCCGGCTCCGGCTGCACCGATTTCGGCGCCACCAGCCGTTTGGGCGAAACCGGCGCGGGCGCCTCGGGCAGCGCCGCCGGCGCGGGTACAGCTGCCGGTGTGCCGTCTTCCGGCGCCCCGACGCTGGGCAGGCTGGAGTTGTTCGGCCGGCCGAACTGGATGCCGGCAGACCGCTCCGGGTCGTCGCTTACTACCGGCAGGCGCGAACGGCGGATCACGGGCGTCGTGACCGCCTCTTTCGAGGCCTCTTCCCGCGGGTCGGGTTCCTTTTCCTGAACGGCAGCTTCCTCGGGTTCCGGTTCCGCCTCTGTCATGGCGGGCTGTACTGGTTCCGGCGCGGCCACCGCTTGCTGTTCAGGCTGCGGCGCGGGATCGGCCTTGGCAACCTCTAGCGGTGGATTTGGAATCGGCGGAACCGGCTGCGGCGCGGGTGGGGCCTCGGTCAGGACTTCGGGCTTTTTCAGGGGTACTTGCTGGACCGGCTCTGCCATTTGTTTTTGCGGCCCATCGGTTGGCTCGGGGGCAGGTTGCGGCGCGGGCTCGACAACCACGAGAGGTGGTTCCTCGACCGGCTGTGTAACCGGTTCAGGCTCTGTGACTGCAACAGGCGGAGTGACGGGCGCAACGGTTTCCGGAACGGCCTCCGCCACTGGCGTCTCGGGTGCCGCTTCCGGCAGTTCTGTGCTCTGCGGCGGTTCCGGCTCTCGCACCGGCTCCACGACCATCGGCTCCGGCGCGATCTCTGCCGGTTTCGACGCCTCGGGTTCGCGCATCGGCATGCGATCTCTTGCCGAGAAGACCGCGATCATCGAAAACGCCACGGCCACTATCGCGAGGCCGATCAGGAAACCGGCGATTTTCCGTCCCATATTCTGTTCCCTTGCCTCAAGCGTCCGCCTCGTTGTTCACCATTGTGCCATGCCTTGAAGTTGTATAACTGGGAAAAGGCCGGTAATCATCCGAATAATAGCCTGTATGGAGAAGTTTAAAAATGCTGTTGTTGATCGATAACTACGACAGTTTCACCTACAATCTGGTC
>JBFIHV010000201.1:0-5359 GCA_041601595.1 Amylibacter sp.
CCGTTCGGATCCCACCATTCCGCCGCCATCGCCTCGAACTTGGCGATCTCTGCCGGATCGACTGTGCCAGTTGCCTGCATTTCTTGACTCCACATCACGAGTTGGTTTGACCATCGGGCCGTTTCATTCCTATAAGACATGCATGCGGAACTCAGATAGTCAAATCGGCATCGAACGCCCACTTTATCCGGCGAGCCAGCCCTATGCCTTCGACATGATCGAGGTCGACGGCGGACACCGCCTGTACTACGAGGAATGCGGCAATCCGGACGGCATTCCGGTCATCGTCCTGCACGGCGGACCGGGCGGCGGTTGCAGCCCGGGCATGCGGCGGTTTTTCCGGCCGAATATCTACCGCGTGATCCTGTTCGACCAGCGCGGCTGCGGCCGGTCGCGTCCGCACGCCAGCGTCGAGAACAACACGACCCGGCACCTGATCGCCGATATCGAGGCGATCCGCGAGAAACTCGGCATCAACCAGTGGATCGTTTTCGGCGGGTCCTGGGGGGCGACGCTGTCGCTGCTCTATGCGCAGGCCCACCCAGAGCGGGTAAGGCACCTTGTTCTGCGCGGCGTGTTCCTGATGACGGCGGCGGAACTGGACTGGTTCTACCAGGGCGGCGTGGCGCGGTTCTTTCCGCAGCGCTGGAAGGCGTTCATTTCGGAACTGCCGGAGGACGAGCGCCACGACGTAATCTCGGCCTTCCACAAGCGCCTGTTCGGAAGCGATGAAGAGGAACAGATCCGCTTCGCGCGCCTCTGGACCAACTGGGAAAGCTCGCTGGCCACGATCGAGGGCCGATATGGCAGCGGGTCGGCGCCGACCTCTTATGCGCTGGCCTTCGCGCGGATCGAAAATCACTATTTTTCCAATGGCGGTTTTATCGAAGAGGGCCAGATCCTGCGTGACATGCCGAAAATCGCCCATATTCCCGGCACCATCGTGCAGGGCCGTTATGACATGATCTGTCCGCCCGCGACCGCCTTCGCCCTGCACGAGGCGTGGCCCTCGTCGCGGCTGTTGATGGTGCAGAAGGCCGGGCATTCGCTGTCGGAATCGGGCATCGCCTCGATGCTGGTCTCGGTGATGGACGAATTGTTCTAGGCGGTTTCCCTAAAGCCTCGCGGCGAGCCTGCTGCCCTGCGCGATGGCGCGTTTCGCATCCAGTTCCACCGCCAGATCGGCCCCGCCGATAACATGCGCGGGTTTGCCTATGTTGCTCAGCGCATCGGCCAGCGTGCGCTCGGGCTCTTGTCCGGCGCAGAGCACGACCGTATCCACCGCCAGCAGTTTCGGATTGGCGCGTTCCGAGCCGAAACTGATGTGCAGCCCGTCGCTGTCGATCCGCTCGTAATTCACTCCGGCGATCATCTGCACGCCCTTGCGCTTCAGCGTCAGGCGGTGAATCCAGCCGGTGGTCTTGCCCAGTCCTTTGCCGATCCTCTGCGCCTTGCGTTGCAGCAGCGTGACCTGCCGCGCCGGCGGTTCGGGATGCGGCCCCGCCGGGTCGAGCCCGCCACGGTCGCGGGCCGGATCGCCGACGCCCCATTCGCCGCGCCACAGGTCGAGGTCTTCGGCCGGGCTGACGCCGCGATGGACCAAGCACGCCGCCACATCGAACCCGATGCCGCCCGCGCCGACGATCGCGACGCGCTGCCCGACGGCGGCCCTGTCGCGCAGAACATCGGTATAGCCCAGCACGTTCGGACCGTCTTGCCCCGGAATTTGCGGATCGCGGGGCACGACGCCGGTCGCGAGTATCACTTCGTCGAACGGGGCCAGCATCGCGGCCGTCGCGTTCGTGTTCAGCCGTACCGCGACGCCTGTTTCCGCCAGTTGATGACGATAATAGGCCAGCAGCCCCCGGAACTCTTCCTTCCCGGGAATGATTTGCGCCATGTTGAGTTGTCCGCCGATTTCCGCCGCCTTTTCGAACAGCGTCACCCGATGTCCCCGCCCCGCCGCGACCAGCGCCGCCGACAGGCCGGCGGGACCGGAACCGACCACGGCGATGGATTTGGGCGCATCGGTGGGCGCGTAGACCAGTTCGGTTTCCGCGCCTGCGCGCGGGTTGACGAGGCAGGAGGCGGGCTTCATTTCGAACGTGTGGTCCAGACAGGCCTGGTTGCAGGCGATGCAGGGCGTGATCGCGGCGGCCCGACCGCCCCGCGCCTTGGCGACGAAATCGGGATCGGCCAGAAACGGGCGGGCCATCGACACCATGTCGGCGCAGCCCTCGGCCAGCACCTGTTCGGCGACCCCGGGCGTGTTGATCCGGTTCGAGGCGATCAGCGGTATGCCGACCTACCCCATCAGCTTTTGCGTCACCCATGCGAAGGCGCGGCGCGGCACGGATGTGGTGATGGTCGGCACGCGCGCCTCGTGCCAGCCGATGCCGGTGTTGATGATCGTGGCGCCCGCCGCCTCGACGGCCCTGGCCAACTGCAGAATCTCTTGCCAATCCGATCCGTTCGGGATCAGGTCGATCATCGACAGGCGGTAGATAATGATAAAGTCGGGTCCGGTGGCGGCGCGGGCGCGGCGCACGGCCTCGACCGGCGCGCGCATCCGGTTCTCGAAGGACCCGCCCCAGCGGTCGGTCCGCCGGTTGGTGTGGGTGACGAGAAACTGGTTGAGGAAATAGCCTTCGGAGCCCATGATCTCGACCCCGTCATAGCCCGCCTGCCGCGCCCGCGCTGCGGCGGTCGCAATGTCGCCCAGTTGCTTTTCAATGCCTGCGTCGTCCAGTTCGCGCGGCGTGAAAGGCGTGATCGGCGACCGGATCGCGGACGGAGCCACCAGATCCGGCGTATGGGCATAGCGCCCCGCGTGCAGGACCTGCATCGCGATGCGCCCGCCCTTTGCATGAACCGCATCGGTGACGATCCGGTGGTTGGCGATATCCTTGTCGCAGAACAGCCCGGCGGCGCCCTGAAAGACGGCACCCTCGGTATTCGGCGCCATGCCGCCCGTGACGATCAGGCCGACGCCGCCGCGCGCCCGTTCGGCGTAATAGGCGGCGACGCGGCCCCAGTCGCCCAGTTCTTCCAGACCGGTATGCATCGACCCCATCAGAACGCGGTTCGGCAGTTCGGTAAAGCCGAGGTTCAGCGGCTCGAACAGGCGGGGATAGATCGGGTGCATCGGTTCTTTCCGGACTGCTGTGACATGTGCGGGCAGCCGTCGCATTGAAGGGCAATGCGCCGGCAAACGCAACCGATGTCCTCCCGTATGCCGGAACCGGGCGCCGAAATAAGAACTCCGGCCTTGAAGTTATTAACGGGAAGCATCAAAGTCCCGCCCAGACTGAAAGAAACGACGGGACGGATGCAGGTACTCCCCAGACTGGAAGGGCGGTTTGCCGACTTCGTGGCGCCGGCGCGGCCGCGCAGCGAGCTGTGGCGCCTGATGCTGTCGAGCCTGCTGATCGGCGCCGCGTTCTTCGCCGGCAGCCTGATCGCCGGGCTAGCCGTCTACCTGATCTTCGGCGGGGCGGTCGCGAATCAGGTGATGTCTTCCGGCGCGCTCGGCCGCACGCCGGCATCCATCGTATTTGTCCTGTCCGGTTTCCCCTTCGTGTTCCTGTTCCTCTGGGCCACGGTGAAGCTTTTGCATCGCCGGTCGCTTGGCACGCTGTTCGGCGGCGGTCCGCGCGACATAGGCCGCACCGCGCTGATCGCGGTGATGGTGATGACGCTCCTGACCGGGCTGGGAACGATCTACGCCTTCATCACGACAGAGCCGGAGCCCAACCTGCCGCTCGGCGACTGGCTGCTGTGGATGGTTCCGGTCCTGCCGCTGATGCTGATGCAGGTGACCACCGAAGAGCTGATCTTTCGCGGCTATCTGCAACAGCAGCTTGCCGCGCGGTTCAGCAGCCCCTGGGTCTGGATGGTCCTGCCCTCCGCCGTATTCGGGTCGCTGCATTACCAGCCGGGCGTTCTGGGGGAAAACGCCTGGCTCGCCGTTCTGGTGACGGCACTGGTCGGAATGATCGCCGCCGATGTCACCGCCCGGACCGGAAATATCGGCGCCGCCATCGGGCTGCATTTCGTCAACAATTTCTTCGCCATGTGCTTTCTGTCGCTGGAAGGCGGCATGTCGGGCGTCAGCCTGTTCGTCACGCCGTTTTCCGCGTCAGACGGCAGCCTTCTGCGGCCGATGCTGCTGGCGGATGCCGTGTCGATCCTGCTGATCTATGGTGTCTATCTGATTATCGTGAACCGAAACCGCCGCCCGTGATTGCATTCCCCTGCTTGCCGGATTAAGATTCGGCTTTGTCAAAGGTCACAACGGAGCCACGATGAACTGGATTTCCAACTACGTCAGACCCCGGGTCAATTCCCTGTTTTCGCGGCGCGAAACGCCTGAAAACCTGTGGTCGAAATGCCCGGAATGCGGCACCATGCTGTTCCACCGCGAACTGGCAGAGGCGCTGAACGTCTGCACCAACTGTGGCCACCACATGAACATCACGCCGCGCGAGCGGTTCCAGTCGCTGTTCGACGGCGGCGTTTTCGCGCAGATAGACGTGCCCGCGCCCAAGGTCGACCCCCTGGGGTTCCGCGACCAGAAGCGCTATCCCGACCGGCTGAAAGCGGCCCAGAAAGAGACCGGCCAGAAAGAGGCGATGCTGGTCGCGCTGGGCGAGATCGGACATACCAAGGTCGTCGCGGCGGCGCAGGATTTCAGCTTCATGGCAGGCTCCATGGGCATGGGCGTGGGCAATGCCATCATCGCCGCCTGCGAACGCGCGGTGAAAGAGAAATGCCCGCTGATCCTGTTTTCGGCAGCCGGCGGCGCGCGGATGCAGGAAGGCATCCTGTCGCTGATGCAGATGCCGCGCACCACCGTGGCGGTGCAGATGCTGAAAGAGGCGAACCTGCCCTATATCGTCGTGCTGACCCATCCGACGACCGGCGGCGTCACCGCGTCCTACGCCATGCTCGGCGACGTGCAGATCGCGGAGCCGAACGCGCTGATCTGTTTTGCCGGACCGCGTGTCATCGAACAGACCATCCGCGAGAAACTGCCGGAGGGCTTCCAGCGCGCCGAATACCTGCTGGATCACGGCATGCTGGACCGCGTGACCCCGCGCAAGGACATGCGCGAGGAGTTGATCACCATCGTCCGGATGCTCATGGGGCAGCCGCCGGCAATCAAGGGAACGTTGCCGCCGCCGGGCAAGATGTCCTCTGAACCCGCCGCCGCCGGAGACGCCAAGGCGTGACCTCTGTACATAGCGACGTCATTCTGGAGCGGCTGATGTCGCTTCACCCGAAAATAATCGATCTGACGCTGGACCGGATGGTCCGCCTGCTGGACGCGCTGGGCAATCCCGAACGGAAATTGCCGCCG
>JBFIHV010000202.1:0-5349 GCA_041601595.1 Amylibacter sp.
CGCGATATCCTCGGCAGCCGCGAAGGCGTCCGGATCGTCGGCGACCGGTTCGTGTTTTCATCGGAGGTGCTGTTCGATACCGGCAAGGCCGAACTGGGTGAGGGCGGCAAACAGGAAATCCGCAAGGTCGCGGGTATCCTCAAGGATATCGCCGACCAGATCCCCGAAGGCATCGACTGGATCCTGCGGGTAGACGGCCATACCGACAACCTGCCGATCACCGGCGTCAGCCCCTTTGCCGACAACTGGGAACTCAGCCAGGCGCGCGCTCTTTCGGTCGTCCGCTTCCTGATCGAGGATCAGGGCATACCGGCCAACCGCCTTGCCGCCAACGGCTTCGGGGAATATCAGCCGGTGGCGCTGAGCAACACGCCCGAGGCCCGCGCCCAGAACCGGCGTATCGAGTTGAAATTCACCGAACGCTGAGCACCCAGCGGCGCACGCACCCATGTCGTTGAAGTAGGTGTGCACCAAATAACAAGAATAACGTGCCATTCGGAGAGATTTTTCCCCTTCGTGACATGGCCTGACTGCTCTCGTTTATTGAACCCTACGACGCGCCAGATAGACAAGCACCATGACAAAGAGCACCCCCAGACTCATTGTCGGCCAAAGAGTCGCAAACGCCGTCTCATTGCCATCTTCGGGGAACGGCATTCCTTCGAGAACTGAACGCGCAGCGGATTGAAAGACGAGGACTTCGATCAACAGTCGAATCGAGAACCACGCCTGCCAATCATTCTTTGGCAGGACAGGAAGACAAGCAATGACGCTGGTCCGGAACAGCCTCGTCCGGAACAGAGCATAGCTAGCCAACAAGTAAAACAGGGTTGAGAAGATAACGCCCCAAAGTCGGCTTGCGTCGCCCTGTGTGCAGGTTCCCGCCACTCGGGCCAGAATAGTGTTCAGCGCGCCGAGATAGAACGTCAAGATGCAAATCCCGGACCAAACCATGTGCCCTCCAAAGCCGAACGCGATGTTGGTCGCGTTCTGAAAAACGGAAATCCCGAAATAAATTTTTCGGCCAGTGGTTTCCCGCGACAAAAGCGCCTCACGAAAGAACATTTTCTACCCGTAAGTTATCTATGAAATCAAACGCCTGCCAAGATAAAACTCGACAGGCGTTACTCTTGTTTCTGAGGTCTCGGACAAGGTCCCCCGGCTCGGGTGTGCACTTGATTTCTGACGCTTTGCTTTGTCTAGTCAGCCGTCAGCAAAGGCGGTTTGTTCCGCGACAGCTTCTTGCTTTCCTGAGCCTCCAGCGTCAGGACAATCTCGCTGTTCTTGACGCCGACCTTGACGACGCCGCCCTTGGCCAGTTTGCCGAACAGCAGCTCTTCGGCCAGCGGCCGCTTGATGTGTTCCTGGATCACGCGCGACAGCGGCCGCGCGCCCATGCGGTCGTCGTAACCCTTTTCGGCCAGCCACTCGCTTGCGGCCCGCGTCAGTTCGAAGGTCACGTTGCGGTCCATCAGCTGGGCTTCCAGCTGGGCGATGAACTTGTCGACGACCTTGAGGATAACCTCCCTCGACAGGCTGGCGAAGCTGATGATCGCATCCAGACGGTTGCGGAATTCCGGCGTGAACGTGCGTTCGATCGCCGCCGTATCCTCGCCCTCGCGCTTGTCGCGGCCAAAGCCGATGGCGGTTTTCGCCATTTCCGACGCGCCCGCGTTCGTGGTCATGATCAGGATCACGTTGCGGAAATCGACCGTCCGGCCGTTGTGGTCGGTCAGCTTGCCGTGGTCCATGACCTGCAACAGGATGTTATAGACATCGGGGTGCGCTTTCTCGATCTCGTCGAGCAGCAGCACGCAGTGCGGATGCTGGTCCACGCCGTCGGTCAGCATGCCGCCCTGATCAAACCCGACATAGCCCGGAGGCGCGCCGATCAGGCGGGACACCGCGTGTTTCTCCATGTACTCGGACATGTCGAAGCGCAGAAGCTCGACGCCCAGCGTATCGGCCAGTTGCCGCGCGACTTCGGTCTTGCCGACGCCTGTCGGGCCTGCGAACAGGTAGTTGCCGATGGGTTTTTCCGGTTCCCGCAGACCGGCGCGCGACAGCTTGATCGCCGAGGCCAGCGCCGTTATCGCCGCGTCCTGACCGAAGACGACCCGCTTCAGCGAGGACTCGAGGTCTTTCAGCAGGGTCGCGTCGTCGCGCGAGACGTTCTTGGACGGAATGCGCGCGATCTTGGCGACCACCTCTTCGATTTCCTTCGTGCCGATGGTCTTGCGGCGTTTGCTCTCGGCCACCAGGTGCTGATAGGCTCCGGCCTCGTCGATCACGTCGATGGCCTTGTCCGGCAGCTTGCGGTCATGGATGTAGCGCGCGGACAGGTCCACGGCGGTCTTGATCGCGTCGTTGGTGAACTTGATGTGGTGGTGCTCTTCGAAATAGGGCTTCAGCCCTTTCAGTATCTTGATGGTATCCTCGACCGAAGGTTCCTTGACGTCGATCTTCTGGAACCGGCGCGACAGGGCGCGGTCCTTTTCGAAGTGCTGGCGGTACTCCTTGTAGGTCGTGGACCCCATGCAGCGCAGCTTGCCGCCCTGCAATGCGGGCTTCAGCAGGTTGGAGGCGTCCATCGCGCCGCCGGAGGTCGCGCCGGCACCGATCACGGTGTGGATCTCGTCGATGAACAGGATCGCGTCGCGGTGGTTTTCCAGCTCGGTCACGACCGCCTTCAGCCGCTCCTCGAAATCGCCGCGATAGCGGGTCCCGGCCAGCAGGGCGCCCATGTCGAGCGAATAGATCGTCGCGCCCGCCAGAATCTCGGGCGTTTCGCCCTTGACGATCTTTTCTGCCAGACCTTCGGCTATCGCCGTCTTGCCGACGCCCGGATCGCCGACCAGTATCGGGTTGTTCTTGCGTCGCCGGCACAGGATCTGGATGCAGCGCTCGACCTCGTGGTCGCGCCCGATCAGCGGATCGATATCGCCTTTGCGGGCCTTGGCGTTCAGATCGACGCAGTATTTGCCCAGCGCGCTTTCCGCGGCCTTGGTCTCGGAATTATTGCCGGTCACATCCTCTATTTCCTCGGCTCCGGTGACCTGGCGCGTCTCGCCATAGGCCGGGTCTTTCGCAACGCCGTGCGAGATGTAGTTGACCGCGTCATAGCGCGTCATGTCCTGCTCCTGCAGGAAATAGGCCGCGTGGCTTTCGCGCTCCGCGAAAATCGCGACCAGCACGTTGGCGCCGGTGACCTCTGTCCGGCCGGAGCTTTGGACATGTATCGCCGCGCGCTGGATGACCCGCTGGAAGGCGGTTGTCGGTGTGGCTTCGGGTTCGGCTTCGTCAGAGACGAGCGTGTCGAGTTCAGTGTCGAGAAAGGCGATCAGACTGGCGCGCAGGGCTTCCAGGTCGACATAGCAGGCGCGCATCACATTCGCGGCGTCTTCTTCATCCACCAGCGCCAACAGCAAGTGTTCCAGCGTCGCCAATTCGTGCCGGCGGCTGTTGGCATAGGCCAGCGCGGTGTGAATTGCATTTTCCAGACTGGATGAGAAAGTTGGCATAAACTAATTGTCCTTTCGATGAGGTCGGCGTGGACCGACTTCCACTGTTTCCTCCTCTTCTTAAAGTTCGCCTATATTTGCAAACCTTCAAGGGAATTCTGATCACAAATTGTGAATTTACCGAAAAAATACAAAAATGCAGCGGAAATGGGCCGATCCTGTGTCCGGTTTGCACTCTGTCAAGACCGGAGAGACACGTGTGCAATCGTTTTTCACGAGCGGCCGGGCCGGGGATTGTCCGCGGTCGGAAAATGACTAACATGCGGGCAGGCCGGTGCCCGGAGTTCGGGTGCCGGAAAGCGGGGCGCGAAACCATATGCATCTGGATGTCATCGATCTGCGGGCCTTCTATTACCGCACCCAGCTGGGCCGGATCGTACAGCGGGCACTGAACCACAAGATCAACCAGATCTGGCCGGACAGCCGTGGCCAGACCGTGGCGGGATTCGGTTTCGCCGCGCCGGTCCTGCGGCCCTTTCTGGAGACGTCCCGGCGGGTCATGTGCCTGATGCCCGGCCAGCAGGGCGTCATGGCCTGGCCGGAGGGCGACGCAAACCGCTCGGTTCTGGTCGAGGAAACGTTCTGGCCGATCCAGACCGGCCTGATCGACAAGCTGATCGTGCTGCACGGGCTGGAAACCTGCGAGAACCGCGACGCGCTGCTGCGCGAGATGTGGCGCGTTCTGGGGCCGGGGGGGCGCGTCCTGTTCATCGTCCCGAACCGGTCTAGCCTATGGGCGCGGCGCGATGTGACGCCCTTCGGCTACGGGCAGCCCTATTCGCTGGCCCAGCTCGAGGCGCAGCTCAAGCGAAACCGCTTCATGCCGGTCCGGCATCTGTCGGGCCTTTACGCCGCGCCGAGCCATCGCAAGATATCGATCCGCTTTGCCCGTTTCATCGAGCGCTTCAGCCTGCGGGTTCCGTTGCCGATCGCGGCGGGGGTGGTGATGATCGAGGCGACCAAGCAGGTTTACGCGCCGAACCAGAGAGGTATCCGCGAAGCGGTTCGCAAACCGCTCGGCGTCCTGGAAGGGATCGCGAAGCCCGGCGGGAAGCCGGTTTCCGGCAGGGTGGCGGCCGAAAATCGGTAGCGCCGCCCGGATTCGATAGTTCAAGCCGTTCGCATGGCTATTTTATTGTGGGAAACTCGGAAATCTTGCATACTTTTTTTGAGATCGGGGGCGCAGATTGTCGCGGTTTTCCACTAAGTATATGTAAAACATAGATATCATTGTTTTGCGGGGCAAAAAGCACTCTATTGCAGAGTCAGGATACCTTTGCTATCACCGCGCTGATCCTGCGGTCGGCATTCGTCGGCCGCAACAGTTTGTTTAGAATTCGCGGGCGCCCTCTACGCGTCGAAACAACAACACCGGAAGGCTTTCGTGTCCGAAACAGCATCGATATCTTCAGGAATTGCAGCGCGATATGCGAAGGCGATTTTTGACCTGGCCAAAGAGGCCAAAACCCTGCCTGCGCTGGAAAAAGATCTGGACGCTCTGGCAGAGATACTGGAAAGCAATGCCGAATTCGGCGATCTGATTTCCTCTCCCGTTTACACACGCGCAGACCAGGCCGGCGCCGTCGCCGCGATCGCGAAGAAAATGAAACTTTCCGCGCTCGTGTCCAACCTGCTGGGTCTGATGGCCGACAAGCGCCGCCTGTTCGTCCTGCCCGCACTGATCGGGTCGGTCAAGGCGATGATCGCGGACGAAAAGGGCGAGGTCTCGGCAGAGATTACCGCCGCCAAGGCGCTGACCAAGGCGCAATCGGACAAGCTGGCCAAGGCGCTGAAGGCGTCCGTCGGAAAAGATGTGAAAATCAATGTA
>JBFIHV010000203.1:0-5329 GCA_041601595.1 Amylibacter sp.
GCCAGCGCCGTTCCCGCCTTCGCGGCAGGCGTCCGGACCATTGCGGGCAACGCATTCGGCAGCTGGTGGCGGGCGGTGCTGCCGGTCTCGGCCAATGCCGAAGACGCCCGCGCCGCGATCGGGGTCGTCATCGGGTCTGTCGAAGCGGGCATGTCGCCGTACCGGTCCGCTTCCGAGATCGGCAGGCTCAATGCCCGACCCGGAAATTCATGGCGCCAGGTTTCGGCCGGAACGGGCGAGGTCATCGCAGAAAGCTTGCGCATCGCGGCGCTGACGGACGGCGCTTTCGATCCGACTGTCGGTCCATTGGTGCACCGGTTCGGTTTTGGCCCGATCACCGGCGCCTTCGGGGGCGGTTACAGCGGGTTCGAGATCGAAGACCGGCGCATCCGCAAGGACCGATCGGACCTGACGCTCGATCCCTGCGGCGTCGCCAAGGGCTATGCGCTGGACCAAATGGCGGTCGCGCTGGAAGGGCTCGGCCTGCGCGCCTTCGTTCTTGAGGCGGGCGGCGAGGTTCTGGCGCGCGGCAGCCATCCGGAGGGCCGAAACTGGCAGGTGGCGATAGAGACGGCGGTCGCGGGGCCGACAGCCGTGCAACGGATTGTCAGGCTCGACGGGTCGGCGCTGGCGACTTCCGGCGACGCCGTGAATGGCGGACGGGCGGGGCATCTCCGCTTCAACCACATCATCGACCCGCGCACGCAGAGGCCCGTGGACAACGGCGTCGCCTCGGTCTCGGTCATCGACGGCAGCGCGATGCGGGCCGACGCGCTTGCGACCGGCCTGTTCGTCATGGGGCCGGATCAGGGCATGGCGCTTGCGGAACGACTGGGCCTCGCGGTCCTGTTCCAGATGCACGCAGGCGCCGGCGTGTCCGAGTTGCGGTCGGCGATGTTCGACCGGTTCATAATCGCATAGGAGGACAAGATGGTCATATTCGCTCTGGTCTTCGTCATCATTCTGGCCTCGATTGCCGGTCTGGCGGCGGGTGTGCTCCTCGGGCGCGCGCCGTTAAGCGGAACCTGCGGCACCGAGAGTTGCAACAAGGTTTTCCGGTGCGCCGGATGCCAGAGGCGCAAGCCCGCGGAGGACAGGTCATGAATAACCTGCCGCTGGTCCGGGACATCATGGCGACGGAGCTGATAACCCTGCCGCCGGAGATGGAGATCAACCGCGCGATGACAATTCTGCTGGATGCCAGGATATCGGGCGCGCCTGTCGTCGATGCGAAAGGTGATCTGGTGGGCGTCCTGTCAAAGAAGGATTGCCTGAAAGCGGCGCTGAACGCCTCGTTCTTCCAGGAATGGGGCGGCGCGGTTTCGGATTACATGAGCGCGAAGGTCGAGGTGCTGGACCCTGACATGGACCTCGTGAAAGCGGCCGAAACCTTTCTGGGCAGTCAGTACCGCAGGTTTCCGGTTGTGAAAGACGGCAGGCTGGTCGGGCAGGTCAGCCGCAGCGATATCCTGCGCGGCCTCCGCGAGCATTGGAGCTAGGCCGGAGTCATTCCTGATCCACGTCTTTCGAGACCTGCCGGAATTCCTTCATCATCGCTTTGACGTCGTCATCGGATACCTGACGAAAATCGGAATAATGCGCGCCCACGGCAAAGAACAACTCGGGTTGCGACAGGCAGACGACTTCGTCAACCTTCGCCGAAAGCTCCTTTACGGTTGAGGGCGGCGCGACAGGGACGGCGACAACGATCCGTGCGGCGTTGCGCGATTTCAGGGCCTCGATCGCGGCCTTGATAGACGCGCCGGTGGCGATCCCGTCATCGACGATTATGGCGGTCCTCCCTTCGGCGCTGACAGGCTCCCCGGCGCCGTAGGTCGCCTTTCTGCGCTCGATTTCCGCCAGTTTTTCTTCCGCCATCCTGTCGATATCGGCTCTCGAAACTCCGCCGAACCCGAGCACGCCCTCGTTGATCACCAGATGGGGTTTCTCGCCGTCCACAATGGCGGCAATCGCAAATTCGGGGTTTCCGGGCATCCCGATCTTCTTGACCATCACAAGATCGAGCGGGGCCTTCAGGGCCCTGGCGATGGGAACCGCAACAGGAAGCCCACCGCGCGGCAGGGCGAGCACAAGCGGGTTGTCATAGCCTTTCCCGACCAGAACCTTGGCGAGTTCCTTTCCCGCCTCGGTGCGGTCTATGAAATTTTTCGCAGCCATGTCTCTCCAATTGTCAGCGGCGACCGTATGCCTGAAGCGTCGATACTAAACCGGCTTGTCGACGAACCTCTGGCCGCTGATCAGTCGCACCATGCTGGCGTGCGGACCTTCGTCGGCGTCTTTGTGATCCACTGACAATTCTACAGTATCCCCGACCTGCAAATCGGCGAAGTCGCCGTTCAGCACGGCGTTGCGGTGGAAGTATATCAGCCGGTTGTCCGTCGTCGCGATATGGCCGAAGCCTTCGTCGGCGTTCAGCGTCTCGATCTTTCCCTGTAGCGGCGAGACCAGAACCTCCGGACGGCCCACGACCTCTTCCTTCATCTTGCGCAGCTTGCGTTCGGCCGCGTTGAAGGCGTCGCGGATCGAGACATAGACGTCCTCGTGTTCGAAATTGTTGCCCGGCTCGCGGCCGATGTGAACATCGCCGGTCGGCGTCACCACGTCGATTTCAATGATGTAATGCGTGCCTTTGCGGTGGCGTCTATGCGGTGCGCGAACGCGCACGTTGCAACTGGTGATCCGGCCATGAACCCGTTCCAAGTGGTCAATTTTCTTGGTGATAGCGGCTTCGATGAAGTCCGAATGGTCGATTTCCTTGAATGTGATCTGAGGAGGTACCTGCATTGTGATTTCCTAAACTCTGAGCCGAACGGCGCGGAAATTTCCCTATTTCCACGCCATCTGAAAATACGCGCACCGCCGGCAATGTCGTTGACATAGGTCAAGCTGCGACGCGGTCCGATCTGGTAGGCTGAAAAAATTCAATACGCTTTATTTGTCCGGCAATGGCCGACAGGCATGCCGAACGCACTTCGGGATAACTCGGAAAGGAGGCTGCCATGAGTAGCAAGGGGCTTGAGGTCATCGACCGCTCGGCTCAGTTAACCAATGAATGGATTAACGAATTGACGGAAAGGTTGGACTGGCGGGACCGGAAACAGGTGCTGCAACTGTTGCGACTGGTCCTGACCGGCATACGCGATCACCTGCCGCACGAGGAATCCGCCGATTTTGCGGCGCAACTGCCGCTACTGCTGCGCGGCATGTATTACGAGGGTTGGCGACCCGCGAAGACGCCGGACCCCGACCGCAGCAAGGAGGCGTTCATCGACAGGATCGAAAAGCACTTCACCTTGGAACTGGATTTCAACGGTGAAGAGGATATCGCCACGGCGATGCGGTATCTGAACGGCAAGGTGTCGCCGGGCGAGATCAGCGACGTGCGCAATGCGCTTCCACCGCAGATTCGCGGCCTTTGGCCGGACTGAGGCGCTGCATTATTCGAAGCGGCCGAGAAAACTGATAAAGACGTTTTCCCGATCGAGTTTCCGGAAGTGGACTTTCCACGCATCCCCGAGGAACAACGACATCGCGGAATGTATGGCGAGGACTCCCATGCCGAATACCGATACGGCCAGATGACCCGCGAGGCTTTCCGTCAGCAGAAAGATTCTTACGAAATAGAGGAGGATCAGGGTCGTCAGAAGCCAGATGGCGACTGCGGCCACATAGGACAGCGCGGGTCTGGCCGCGTGAAGGTTCCGAATCTGGCGTGCCGGTTTTCTGAACATCGGTGAACTCGTGACTCCAATGCGGGCATCTTCGTCGATAACGACGGCTTCGTCAAACCGGCGGCGGGGGGCCTGCGCTCGGCCGGAGACTCCGGCTTTCGCAGGACCTATCCAAATTGCCGCTTTCTTCTGCTTGTTATTGCGTTATATTCGGGCAAATTTCAATCAACCAAAAGAGGCAAAAAATGGCTTTTGAACTTCCCGCCCTACCTTATGCACATGACGCGCTTGCGAACGCCGGCATGTCCAAGGAAACTCTCGAATATCACCATGACCTGCACCACAAGGCCTATGTCGACAACGGCAACAAACTGATCGCCGGAACGGAATGGGACGGCAAGTCGCTCGAAGAGATCATTACCGGGACGTATGATTCCAAAGCCGTGGCGCAGAACGGCATTTTCAACAACATCAGCCAGCTTTGGAACCACAACCAGTTCTGGGAAATGATGGGCCCGAAAGGCCGTTCCATCCCGTCGGAACTGGAAGCGGCCCTTCGCGACAGCTTCGGCAGCGTCGAAAAATTCAAGGAAGCTTTCAGCGCGGCGGGCGCCGGGCAGTTCGGTTCCGGCTGGTGCTGGCTGGTCAAGGACGCGGACGGCAGCCTGAAAGTCACCAAAACGGAAAACGGCGTCAATCCGCTGTGCTTCGGCCAGACGGCCCTGCTGGGCTGCGATGTCTGGGAGCACTCCTATTACATCGATTTCCGCAATAAACGGCCGGCATATCTGGCGAATTTCCTCGACAATCTGGTGAACTGGGAAAACGTGGCCCAACGTTTGTCGAATGCCTAATTACCGGAAAAACGTGGCTTGACATTGCCCATAATTTCGCCAATGTTTGCCTTGTAACATACGCTTACGCAACGGGAGGACCACGAGAGATCGTGGGTTGCATAGCGAACAGCCCCGCCTTTACGGCGGGGCTTTGTTTTTGGGATACATGCGATGAACAATCCGGCGCGCAATGCGGCTGGCAGGGGTATACTGGCGATGGTTGCCGCCTGCACGACCTGGGGCCTATCGGCACTCTATTATCACCTTATCGAGCACATTCCTCCGCTTGAAGTTCTGGCGCATCGCACGGTCTGGTCGCTGGTTCTGCTGACCGGATACCTGATCCTGCGCGGGCGCTTTCGCCAGTTAATCCGGTTGATGTCCAACCGGAAATCACTGGGGATCATCGCCGTGGCGGGGCTGCTGATCAGCGTCAACTGGTTCATCTTCATCTCATCGGTGCAGTATGGCCGCGTTATCGAAAGCAGCCTCGGTTATTATATTTTCCCGCTGGTCGCGGTTGCCCTGGGCTATCTGTTTCTGGGCGAGCGTCTGAGCCGCTGGCAGACTGCCGCCGTGGCTCTGGCGGTCGTGGCGGTTCTGGTTCTGACCGCCGGTCTGGGCGTCGCGCCCTGGATCAGCCTGGGTCTGGCCTTCAGCTTCGGTTTCTACGGGCTGGTGAAGTCGCGGATGAAGGCGGATCCGGTTCTGGCCGTGACCGCCGAGGTCGCCGTGCTCAGCCCCCTGGCGCTGGTCTGGATATGGGGCGTGAGCACGCAGGGCTGGACAGGTCTGGTCGGA
>JBFIHV010000204.1:0-5326 GCA_041601595.1 Amylibacter sp.
ACCGTATGGTTGCGGATATCCACATCCACATCCTTGATCGCATGGGTTTCACCGTAGAAGACATTCACGCCGCGCGCGGTGATCTTGACCTCTTCGGTGGCTTTTTTCTGCTTATTCACGTCCGCCCCCGTCTATTTCCGAGTATCTGTTCATCATTACTCTTTACCACCTGCGTTCGAATTTCTTGCGCAGGAACACCGCCAACGCATTCATCAGGATCAGAAACACCAGCAAGACGCAGATCGCGGCGGCCGTGCGGGCCTCGAAGGCGCGCTCAGGGAAATCCGCCCAGCGGAAAACCTGCACCGGCAGCACGGTCGCGCTCTCGGTTATACCGCCCGGCACATCGACGATGAAGGCGACCATGCCGATCATGATCAGCGGCGCGGTCTCGCCCAGCGCCTGCGCCATGCCGATGATGGTACCCGTCAGGATGCCGGGCATCGCCAGCGGAAACACATGGTGGAAAGAGGTCTGCATCTTGGACGCGCCCAACCCCAGCGCCGCATCGCGGATCGACGGCGGCACGGCGCGGATCGAGGCGCGCGCGGCGATGATGATCGTCGGCAGCGTCATCAGCGCCAGCACGATCCCGCCGGCCAGCGGCGCGGAACGCGGCACTCCGAATATGCCGAGAAATATCGCCAGCCCCAACAGGCCGAAGACAATCGACGGCACGGCGGCCAGATTGTTGATATTGACCTCGACGAAATCGGTCAGCCGGCCTTTCCTGGCGAATTCCTCCAGATAGATGGCCGACAGAACGCCGATGGGGAAGGCCAGAAAGAACGTCACCAACATGGTCCAGAAAGACCCGACCGCCGCGCCCCAGATACCGGCCAGCTCCGGTTCACGACTGTCTCCGGCGGTAAAGAACCGCCAGTTGAAATTGCTCGACACGGCACCCTGTTCCCTGAGCGTTTCCAGCCAGACGATCTGGTTGTCGGACACTTTGCGCGCCACTTCCGGCACGTCGTTGATGAAATAGCGCCAATCCTGCGAGGCGAACCGGACGGCATCCCCCAGCGGCTGGATCACCTGCGCCATGCCGCCGGACGGCCCGACCCCGGTCATCTTGAGCCAGCCGTCACCCGCCTTGAGCAGCAGAGAGGGCATCTGATCGTCCAGTTCCTCAGGACCTGTCGGATTTACGGCACGGGCCTCCAGCGCATCCGCCTCGGCAAGCAACGCATCGCGCTTTTTCGACCGGACTTCCACTTGCTCGGCAAATTCGGCCCGTTCCTCGTCCGTCAGATCCGTGGTCAGCCGGCGTTCGAATTCTATCACGCCGTTATCCTGCAATTCGGCCTGATCCCGCACCAGCCTGGCCTTGTGGCGCAGTTCCTCGCCTACCAGCGACAGCGCATTCGCAAAGATGGGCTGGTCCACAGAAATCTCGACTTCGTCCTTCTTGTCAGTCGGAGCAATCGTCAGAACCGCGTTCTGCCCGATTTCCTCCAGTTCGCCGTAAAACCCTTTCAGGTAGAGGTCCGATACGTCCGATGCCAGAAACCGGAAATCGATGGTTTGCCCGACCAGCGAAGGGTCGTCGATGACGCGCTGGCGCAGTTCGAAGCCGGCGCCGACGCTGACCAGATCGTAAAGATCCCTCTTTTCGGTGCGGCCGGACACATCCGGGAATTTCGAGCGCAGAATATCCTTGGTGAAACCGCCGAAATCGACCTTGCCGATGACATCGGGATCGCCGGTTGCTTCGGGATCGATCGCTTCCTTCTCCAAGGGCACGGGCAGCGTGATGTAGTTTTCCGTGACCGCACCCAAGGCGTTCCCGACCACTGTCCACAACAGGCTGACAAGGGCCAGACCGGAAACGACGATCGCCATGATCCCGTACAGGCGCAGCCGCGTTTCGGCCGCGCGCCGCTTGCGCAGACGCGCCATCGAGGCGGGCGTGTCGTGGACCTTGGCGAGTTCGGACAACTTGATCATATCAGCGCCCCCCTAATCATAAAGTTCGCGATACTTGCGCACCGTGCGCAAGGCGATGATGTTCAGAACCAGTGTGACGCAGAAAAGGGTGAAGCCAAGCGTGAAGGCCGGTCCCGCGGCCGTTGACGCTTCGGTATCGCCCGTGATCAGCATGACGATCTGCACCGTGACGGTGGTGACCGCATCCAGCGGGTTGAGCGACAGGTTCGCGCCCTGCCCCGCGGCCATCACGACGATCATGGTTTCGCCCACAGCCCGCGATACGCCCAACAAGACCGCCGAAACGATCCCCGGCAGGGCGGCTGGCAGGACAACCTGACGGATGGTCTCGGCCTTGGTCGCGCCCAGCCCGTATGATCCGTCGCGCAGGGCCTGCGGCACGGCGTTTATCACGTCGTCAGACAGCGACGAGATGAACGGAATGATCATGATCCCCATGACGATACCGGCCGCCAGCGCGCTTTCCGAGGCGACGGACAGGCCGATGGACTCGCCAAATCCCCGGATTGCGGGAGCGACCGTAATCGCCGCGAAAAACCCGTAGACCACGGTCGGGATACCGGCGAGAATTTCCAGCATGGGCTTGGCCCAGGCCCGCACACGTGCGCTGGCGAAATCCGACAGGAATATTGCCGCCAGCAGGCCGACCGGAACGGCAACGGTCATGGCGATTGCGGTGATCAGCAGCGTACCCGTGAAAAGCGGCACGGCCCCGACCCGGTCCGGGTCCATATTTCCTTCGTGCACGCCGGCCAGAGGCGACCAGTTGGTCCCGAACAGGTACTTATCGACGCGCCAGCCGATCTTGTTGAAAAAGCTGAAAGTTTCGAACACGAGGCTCAGGACGATGCCGATCGTGGTCAGGACCGCGATGGCGGCGCAGGCGAACAGGAATCCGCGCAGGATGACCTCCGCGCGGTTGCGCGCCCGCCACTCCAGCGTGATGTTTCGGACCTGCCGCCAACCCGTGGCTATGCCGAGCGAGAAGGGGACCAGAACCATCGTCCAGGTCAGGATCGTCGAGAGGAAAGAATATCTGCCGGCAATCGCCGTGCGCAGATCACCCTGCCGCGAGGCCACCGTATCCCCGGCGATCGCCTTGGCGTCGGACAGGACGAGCTGAGCCTCGATGCGGCGCAGGTCCGGATTTGCGTTGGAAATCTCGGACAGGAGAGAGGTGGTGATATACCAGTTTCCCAACAGGAGGATCACCAGATAGGAGGACAATCCCGCCAGCAGCACCCAGAGGAACACCAGCATGCCATGCTGCTCGGGACGCGAATGCAGAGCGGCGAAATTGTCTCCGGCAATTCTTCGGGCACGGGCCCGCGCGGTGACGTAGAACAGTAATGCCAGTATCAGCACGAAAAGCGGCATAAGGGCAGATATGCTATTCACCGTAGGTCCCTTATTCTTGCAGTCGGGCCGGCAAGTGCCGGCCCTGTTCATGGAACCGGGGGCGAAGGCCGCCTCCGGATTATTCAGCCGCTTCCGGTCAGTTCAACACGTCTGCCGCCATTGTCACCAGGTTTGTAACCGCATCCTGGTTGGCTGTGAAAGCCTCTTCCGGCAGAGGGATCAGACCCTTGTCGACCAGATAGCCGTCTTCACCGGCGGCGGCCTCAGAAACGAACTCCGCGGCATATTCGGCGATACCGGGGATCACGCCGACATGCGCCTTCTTGATGTAGAAGTACATCGAGCGGGAGATCTTGTAGTCACCTGCTGCAATCGCGTCGAAGGTCGGCTCCACACCGTCGATCGTCGCGCCCTTCAGCGTGCCGGAGTTCTGGTCGAGGAACGAAAAGCCGAAGACACCGACCGCGTTCGGATTCACGGCCAGCTTCGAGACCATCAGGTTATCGTTTTCGCCCGAGTCCACCCAGACGCCATCAGTGCGGATTTCCAGTTTGGAAATGGCCTCTTTGTCGAGACCGGCAGCTTTGCCGCCTTCTTCAAGCACGAGCTCTTCGAAGGAATCCCGCGTCCCAGAGGATGGCGGAGGGCCGAGAACCTCGATCGCGACATCCGGCAGCGACGGGTCGATTTCAGACCATTTCGAAGGCTCGCCCTGGCCCTTGGCCAGCGCCTTGAAAAGCTGCTCGCGTGTCAGGGAAAACGCCGGGGCGTCGATCGCGTTGGCAACGACGATGCCGTCAAAACCGATGATCGATTCAACAATTTCCGTTACGCCGTTCGCCTGGCAGTCGGCGAATTCGCTGGATTTCATACGGCGCGAAGAGTTCGTGATGTCGGGCGTATCGGCTCCGACGCCGGCGCAAAACAGCTTCATGCCACCACCGGAACCAGTGGATTCAACAACCGGAGTAGCAAAATCGGTCGTTTTGCCGAACTGCTCTGCAACTGCGGTGGAAAACGGGAAAACCGTGGATGAGCCAACGATGCGGATTTGATCCCTTGCAACGGCAGCCTGAGTTGTCAGCGCGGCAACGCCTAGGGCCAGAGCCGCAAGAGTGGAGGATTTTTTCAACATTTTAAAACGTCCTTAGTGGTCAAGGTTCAACGTCCGATTCGTCTGGACACCGACTCACTACCCAGTCAGCATCTAACATTTATGAATTTTTTGTAACAGTATTATGACAGTCGCTCTGGCCGGCGACTGATAGGCCGTTGTCAGGTATTTTGGGCTTGCGCCCCGTCCGGCTCAGGCCCGCCCGACACGCGGCAGAAATACCGAAAACGTGCTGCCCTTGCCGGGCTTGCTCTCGATTTTCAGCTTGCCTCGGTGCCGGATCAGGATGTGTTTCACGATCGCAAGCCCCAGCCCGGTGCCGCCCTTTGCCCGCGACCGGCCCTTGTCGATGCGGTAGAAGCGCTCTGTCAGGCGTGGAATATCGACCGGATCGATGCCCTCGCCCTGATCCGCGACGCAAATGCACAGATAGCCCGGCTCGGCTTTCTTGCTGCATGTGTAGACTTCGACCTCGGTGCCGCGCGGACTGTACTTGACCGCGTTCTCGATCAGGTTCTGGAAAACCTGCCGCAACTCTTCGGCATCGCCGATGACATGGGTGCGCAACTGCGTCGAAGTTACCTTCACGCGCTTGTCTTCCTTGGTGATCACCGGCCCCAGCGTGTTGACGACGCTTTCCAGCAGCGGAACGATATCCAGCTGATCCTCTGGCTGCTGGCGTTCGCTGGCCTGAACCTTCGACAGCGACAGCAGGTCGTCGACCAGCCGCATCATGCGCTTGGCTTCCGTCTCCATCATCGCCAGAAACCGCGTCTGCGCCTCGGGGTCGTCCTTTGCAGAGCCTTGCAGCGTTTCGATCAGCCCATAGACCGCGGTCAGCGGCGAGCGCAGTTCGTGGCTGACGTTGGCCACGAAATCGCTGCGCATCAACTGGGCGTCGCG
>JBFIHV010000205.1:0-5305 GCA_041601595.1 Amylibacter sp.
CCTTCGGGCGGCCTTTTTCTTTGTCTTGTGCGCCCTAAGTTTTGGTAATAAGATTTTACCAGTACTTGATGGATAGCGCATGCCGTTTCAAAAAATAAACCCCGAACGCGTCTCTGACAGCGTCGTAAAACAAGTCGAACAGCTGATCCTGCGCGGCATCCTTCGCCCGGGTGAACGATTGCCGTCGGAAAGGGTTCTGGCTGAACGACTGGGCGTATCGAGACCCAGCCTGCGCGAAGCGGTCGCAGATCTGGAATCCCGTGGCCTGCTGAAGACCCGGGCCGGTTCCGGCGTCTATGTCGCGGACGTGCTCGGCAGCGCCTTCTCCGAGCCTTTGATCGCCCTGTTTTCGTCGCATCAGGAGGCGCTCTTCGACTATATCGCCTTCCGCCGCGACCTCGAGGGGCTCGCCGCGGAGCGCGCCGCGCGCATGTCCTCGGATACCGACCTGAAGGTGATATCCAAGGTTTTCGAAAAGATGGAGGCGGCGCACGCAAAGCGGAATCCGGCCGAAGAAGCCGCGCTCGACGCCGAGTTCCACATGGCGATTGTCGAGGCTTCGCACAACGTCTTCATGCTGCACATGATGCGCTCGATGTTCGAGATGCTGCGGGCCGGTGTCTTTTACAACCGAAAGGTCATGTTCCGTGTCCGCACGACGCGCGCGGCCCTGCTGGACCAGCACCGCGCCATTCACGACGCCATCATAAAACGTGACCCCCCGCAGGCCCGGCGCGCGGTGGAGCAGCACCTCGACTATGTCGAGATCTGCATGCACGAGGAAAAGAAGGCCGAGGAAAACGAAGGCGTGGCCAAGTTGCGCTATGAACAGGAACTCGGGCGGTAGTTCCGGAACGCTCGGGAAAACCGGACCACTTGCCTGACGGCGCTCCGCCGGTCGCTTGAAGCCTTATACCACAAAAGAAGAACCCCGCCGTTTGCACCGCGGGGTTTTCCGTTTCAGGTCGGTGGTATGTACCGTCAGTGCAGTTTTTCGCTGACGTCTTTGATTGCCGAGTCGATCAGATCGGCGGCATCGCCCGCCGACATCTTTCCGGCAATCACATCGCGTGCGGCGGCAATTGCCACGGTCACGGCAGTGTCGCGGACCTCTTTGACCGCGGCGGCCTGCGCCGAAGCGATTTGCTCCTCGGCCCCGACGATCCGCCGTTCGATCGAAAGCTTGAGGTCTTCCTTGGCCTGTTCAGCGGCGAGTTTTGCCTCTGCCTTGGCGCTGGACACGATCTTGTCGGCCAGTTCCTGCACTTCTTTCTGCTTGCGCTCGTAAGAGGCCAGAATGCTCTGGGCTTCTTCGCGCAGGGCGCGTGCCTCGTCGAGTTCGGACTGGATGCCCTCGGCCCTGCTGTCCAGCATGCCGGTGACCTTGCCTGGAACCTTCAGGTAAACGAGAACCGCCACGAACAGGACAAACGCGATCAGCACCACGAAATTGGTGTTGTCCAGGCTGAAGAACGGGCCGCTTGCAGCAAAGGCGGGCGCGGAAGTCAGCGTCAGCACGAAAAGGCTGTTGAGTGATTTCATGGCTCTATTCCTTTATCCGCGCCGCGACCGCGTCTTTGATCGCTTTTGCGTCGCCCGCGCTCGGCATGATCGCATCGACGATATCGACCGCAACTGCATTTGCGACGACCTTGACCGATTTCATCGCGGTGTCGCGGATATCGGCGATGGCTTTTTCGGACTCTGCGGACTTGGCCGCAATTTCCGCGTCAGCCTTGGCAATCGCGATATCCAGATCCTTCTGGATGTCGACGCGTGCAGCGTTGACGATTTCCTGCGCCTCGGCGCGGGCGTCGGCCAGCGCCTTGTTATAGGCCTCTTCGGCCGCTTCGGCGCTGCGCTTGTAATCCTCGGCCTTGTCCAGGTCGCGCTGGATAGAGGCGCTCCGGTCCGCCAGCACGCTGGCAATCCGCGGAAGCGCAACACGCTGAAGAATGAGATAGACCACGACAAGCGACACCACCAACCAGAATATCTGGTTCGGGAATGTCGAAAAATCCAGCTGTGGCATGCCTTGGGCATGTTCGGTCACAGCGCCAGTTGTTTCAGATGCCATTGCACCCTCCGTTAGCAAATAGAGCCACAGGCTCCTTGAACCCAGGGGCAGCCCGACCCGGACTGCCCGTCAATAGCAGGTTCGCTAACTTATTGCGCGTACATCAGCAGAAGTGCAACGAGGAACGAGAAGATCCCCAGAGCTTCCGCAAACGCGATACCGATGAACATGGTCGCTGTCTGACCGGCTGCTGCCGCAGGATTGCGCAGGGCGCCCGACAGATAGTTACCTACAACGTGGCCCACACCAACCGCTGCGCCGCCCATGCCTGTACAGGCCAGACCAGCACCGATAAGTGCACCCATTTGTACCAGATCGCCTTCAACTGCCATTTTATTGCTCCTTTAAGATGTGAATGGCTAAATTTCTATTCTGACTAGTGATGAGGATGCAGCGCATCGTTCAGGTAGACACAGGTCAGAATGGTGAACACATAGGCCTGAATTACGACCACGAGACTTTCGAGGCCATAGACCGCCATGATTGCGATGACAGGTGCGACCGCACCGATCCCGAGCGCGCCGGCGAAGCCAGCGAAAACCTTGATAACCGCGTGGCCCGCCATCATGTTGCCGCCAAGCCGGATGGAGTGGCTTACGGGGCGCACGAAGTAAGAGATGACCTCGATGATCGCCAGAATCGGACGCAGCGCCAGCGGCGCGGACGAAATCCAGAACAGGCCGAGGAAGCCGGCGCCGTTCTTGACGAATCCGAGGATCGTCACGGAGACGAACACGGCCAGCGCCAGCGTACCGGTGACCGCGATATGCGAGGTCGTGGTGAACGACATCGGCAACAGGCCCAGAACATTGGCGAAGAGAATGAAGATGAAGACCGTGAAGATATAGGGGAAGTACTTCAGGCCTTCCTTACCCGCGATATCCTCGACCATCTTGTAGACAAAGCCATAGATCACCTCGGCCACCGACTGGGTGCGCGACGGAACGATGGCCCGGCCGCGGGTGCCCCAGACCAACAGCGCCACGATTGCCAGAATGGTGATAGCCATCCACAGGGTCGCGTTGGTCGGTGTGTACCAGTTGATATGCTCGCCGCCGAACAGCGGCTTGATCACGAACTGGTCCATTGGGTGGATGTTAAAGCCGCTGCCGCCTTCTGCTTCTGTCGCCACTTTGTCCTGTCCTTCTGTTTCAGGCTTTCGCCTCGTCGTCTCACATATCGTCCGGCTTGCCGGACGCGGCGGGTTCTGTTGCCGCCTTTGCATTCTGTTGCTGGATTTCCGCCGCCGATTTCATCATTGCGCGCACGCCGCCGGCAAATCCAAACAATGTAAACAGGATCAGAAAGATCGGCATCGTGCCGAACAGGCTGTCGAGCCCATATCCAATCCCGAACCCCAGCAGCAAACCCACCACCAGTTCCGTCACCATGCGCCACCCGGCTTGCGCCTGTGACACGTGGCTTTCTTTCCGCGGCGCAGGTTCCTGCGATTTACGCAGGGCCTTCAACCGGTCTTCCAACGCGTCGAGCCTTTTGGGATCCGGGCCGTCAGTCATACGAGAGCCTCTGAAAACGCGCCAAAAAACGCCGTTGGAACAGTTGGCGCGAAAATAGGTTCATGCATTGGCAGAGTCAATGGATTTAGGGCTCCCGAAATTATCGGTTATCGCGTTGTTTTTCAAGTGTATTTACGAATTCTCTTTTCAGGACGGAGCGCGAGAACGCCGCGGTTTCCGTAAATCCGGCCGAACGCCATATTCAACCATTCGGTTGAAGATAACCGGGGATTTTCCGGCTGCCGCGGAGTTTTCGCGGCATCACGGAGCGTTCGCCGCATCCAAAAGTCAGGCGCGATTGACGCGGGCCTGACGATAGCTGACCAGACGCCGGGTTTCCTCGTCCCACAGGTGCAGGCGCGCGCAGGCAAAGCTTTGCAGCAGGGTCAGCCGGCGGACTTCGCCCAAAACCGGATAGTCGCGGATGACTTCGGTCAGTCGGTAGAACGGAATTCGGCTGTAAAGGTGGTGGACATGATGCACGCCGATATTTCCGGTCATCCAGCGCAAAGGCGCAGGCAGGTCGTAATGCGAACTGCCGTAGAGCGCCGCATCATGCAGATCCCAGTCTTCCGGCTGGTCCCAATGCGTCTCGTCGAACTGGTGCTGGACGTAGAACAGCCAGACGCCGATCGCAGAGGCGACAAAGCTGGTGGACAGGAAAATCATCAGAAACGGCATCAGACCCATGAGATAGATCAGGACCGTGGCCAGCGCCATTCCGACCAGATTGGTGCCCATCGTGCTGACCCAGTATTTCGAGCCCGCCCTCATCGCCCCGATGGGCAGACGGTTTTGAAGTCCGAAGATATAGATAGGTCCGATCAGAAACAGGGTGACCGGATGGCGGTACAGGCGGTAGTGCAGTTTACCCAGCCAGTTGGCGGAATTGTATTCATTCACCGTCAATGTATGGATGTCGCCGAAACCGCGCTTGTCCAGGTTTCCGGCGCCGGAATGGTGGATCGAATGGCTGCGGCGCCAGACGTCATAGGGTGTGAGTGTCAGGACCCCCAATGCGCGCCCGACCCAATCGTTCACGGCGCGCTGGTTGAAAAACGCGCCGTGGCCGCAATCGTGCTGGATCATGAACAGACGCACCAAAAAGGCGCCAGCCAGAACGCAGAGCGCTCCGGTCAGAAAATAGCTGATGGAAATCGACCACCAGGCCAGCGTCCACAAAAGCACGAACGGGCCCAGCGTTATCGCGAGTTCAAACAGGCTTCTTGAAAGGATTGGCTGGCGATAGGCAGCCAGAACGCGCATCCAGTTTCGGGCAGGCATATCCAGCGAAGGCGCCACGAGTTTTTCCGGCGCCATTCCGCCTGACATCTTGTTCATTTCTGTACCTGCAACCCTTGCTCAACCCCAGTTTTTTCATATCGCGTAAAGTAAATATAGCTACAGCGCAAAGAAATTCTAGCAATCGCGCGTGAAATGCGCGGCATTATCAGTGGAAAAACGCCTATTTCCGAGGAATGAGGCCTGGAATTTCTGCTTCCGCGCGGTCAGGCCGGATCGCGGACAAGTATCAATCCCTCTTGCAGAGACCGGGCCAAACCGGCTTTCCTGCAGGGATTCGCCCGTGCGATGCGCCCCTGTATCCGCCACCACATTCAACCTTCCGGTTGACCTTTCGGATGCTCTGGGGCACTGATTTTCAATGACCGACCGACTCGACCTTGTCTTTGCCGCGCTCTCGGACCCGACG
>JBFIHV010000206.1:0-5212 GCA_041601595.1 Amylibacter sp.
CTGCCCTCGGCCTTCTCTCCTTCCGGATATTCGAATGTGCCGTCGCGGATCACGTTCTTTGCATCGAACAGGTTGAATATCCGTTCGAGCGCGGCGACCCCCTGAAGCGCGCGGGAATAGGTATTTCCCATCTTCTGCGCCGGATTGGTGGCGACCCCCAAAGCGGTCAGCAGGCCCAGAAAGCCGGCAAGGTCGATGGCCCCGGACTTGATCCGCCAATCCACCAGATACAGCAGTGCGGCGACAGCCAGACCGGCGGCGATTTCCAGCATGGGAGAGACCGAGGACTGCCACTTGGTCAGCGACAGTCGCAGCCGGTAGAGGGTCCGGAACACGGAATGGGCGTTGCGCAGCATCCGGTCTTCGAGCTGGTAGGTCCGAACCATGCGGATACCCGCCAGACCCTCGTTGACGGATTCGGTCATGCTGGCGATTTCGGACTGTGTCCGCGAAGACAGCTGCCGCACCTTGGTCCCGATGATTCCGACCGGACCGAAGGCCAGGGCAAATATCAGGATAAGACCAAGCGACATCGCCCAGTCGATCGACAACATCACCGCGAATGTCGCGACCAGGGTGAAAACCGCCGTGATCCCTACGAACAGGTCCATGGTCGCCTGGCGGGCAAGTTCGATATCCGACGAAAACCGCGCCGCCAGCGCGGCCGGGGCCTCTGCAAGAAGGTGCCGCAAATCCATATTCACAAGACTTTTGAACATCTTGTCCTGCATGTCGCTCTGCACCTGCGACAGGACCTTGTTCTGGATGATCACGCGGAAATACTGGCTCAACCCGCGCGTTACGGTCAAGGCGATCACGCCCAGCGGGCCCCAGACCGCCACGGTCTCGTCGCCGACGGAAAACGCATCGATGATATACTCGATGAATTTCGCGTAGCCTGCGGAAGCTGCCGCGACAAGCGCCATCAAGACGACGGTGAACGCCAGAATCCATTTGTAGGGACGCATCCATTCCCGCCACATCCGGCCATAGGCCTCGCGGGCGGACCATTCATTTTTCTTCTGCTTCGCCATGCGGTTCCGGTCGCTTCGTTTCTTGCGAACACCGTCTTACCATGCACATTGCGCTTGTCCAACGCAACACTTCCTGACTAACCTGCAACCTCGGCGGATAACGCCGAAATTAGAACGAATACATCTTCCGGACCCTTCCAATGTCACTTAACTACGGCCGCACACTTCTCGCCATCCCCGGACCTTCGGTCATGCCCGACAGGGTGCTGAGCGCGATGCACCGCGCCTCGCCCAGCATCTACGAAGGCGAACTGATCGAATTGGCCGCCACACTTTACCCCGACCTGCAAAAAGTCGCGAGGACAGAGGGTGCCGCCGTGATCTATATCGGTAACGGCCATGCTGCGTGGGAGGCAGCCTTGTGCAACACGCTTTCACGCGGCGACCGCATTCTGGTTCTGTCAACCGGCCTGTTTGCGCTCGGCTGGGCCGAAATGGCGCGGGGGCTGGGGCTGGATGTCGAAATACTCGACTTCGGAACCGAGGCCGACGCCGATCCCGCGCGGGTCGAGCAAGCCTTGCGAGAGGACACGGGCCACCGGATCCGGGCCGTTCTGACGGTTCAGACCGACACGGCCTCTTCCGTCAAAAACGATGTGCCGAGAATCCGGCAGGCAATCGACGCCGCCGGACATCCGGCGCTCTATATGGTGGACTGCATCGCCTCTCTGGCCTGCGATCATTATGAAATGGATGGCTGGGGCGTCGATGTGACGGTGTCCGCCTGTCAAAAGGGCCTTATGACGCCGGCGGGCATTTCGTTCCTGTTTTTCAACGACAAGGCCGACCGCGCGCGGGAAAACGCCGGTCTGGTGACACCGTATTGGGACTGGCGGCCCCGCGTGGAGGCCAAGGTCTTTGCACGCCGTTTCGCCGGGACCGCGCCCACCCAGCACCTTTTCGGCCTGCGGGTAGCCCTGGATATCCTACTCTACGAAGAGGGGCTGGAGGCCGTCTGGAACCGTCACAGGCTTTTTGCCCGCGCAGTTTGGGCCGCCGTCGACGCATGGGGCGCGGGCGGAAACATGCGCCTGAACATCCGGGATGAAACCAAGAGGTCATCGGCCGTGACGACCATCTGGACCGGCGAAGGCGAGGCAAAGCGCCTGCGGGCGTGGACGGAACACGAGGCCGGCCTGACCTTGGGCCTCGGGCTGTTGCTGCGCAAGGGCGACAATGCCGACAGGGGCGATCTGTTCCGCATCGGGCATATGGGGCATCTGAACATCCCGATGATGATGGCGACGCTCGGCACGATCGATGCGGGGCTGAAAACGCTCGGCATTCCGCATGGCGACGGCGCGCTGACCGCTGCTACGCAAGTTATCGCGGCATACGAGCGCTGACGGTCAGTTATCTGCGTCGGCCAGGGCTTCCGGCAGAACCTTTTCCAGCAGATCGAGGTGCTCCGGCAAGCCTGCCGAGACGCGGATACAGCGGTTCTGCGGTGCGACGAAGGGCATCCTGACGAAAACGTCGCGGGCGAGCAGCCCCTCCAGCACGCGTCTGGCGAAGGCCCCGTCCCGACCGCAGTCCACGGCGACGAAGTTGGTGGCAGAAGGCAGGGAGCTCAGGCCATTGGCGCCTGCAATGGCGGCAATACGGTCCCGCGCGGCCAGAACCTTCGCGACCGTATCACGCAGATACCCTTGTTCCGCCAGCGCCGCGACCGCGCCGGCCTGCGCCATCCTGTTCATTCCGAAATGGTTGCGGATCTTGTCGAAGGCGGCGATTACCTCTCGGTGGCCGATGGCATAGCCCACGCGCGCCCCCGCTATCCCGTAAGCCTTTGAAAATGTGCGCATCCGGATCACGCGCTTGTCGCTTGCATCCAGCGGTGGAGCAGTATTTTCCGGCGCGAATTCTATATAGGCCTCGTCGAGCACCATCAGACTGCCGTCAGGCACGCTGTCAATCATGGCCTGCACCGCCTCAGCCGTCAGGACCGTACCCATCGGATTGTCCGGATTGGCCAGATAGACCAGCTTCGGCCGCAATATCCGCGCAAGGTCGATCAGGCCCTGGGCGTCCTCATGGTCATCCAGATAAGGAACCGTGTGCAGGTCTCCGCCATATCCGGCGACATGGAAATTGAAGGTCGGATAGCCGCCCAGAGAGGTAACCACCGCATCGCCCGGCGCGACGAACAGGCGCACCAGATAGCCGAGCATGCCGTCGACACCTTCCCCTACGGCGATATTGTCGGCGGCGATGCCGTGATGCGCCGCCAGCGCCTGCTTCAGGTCGTAGCTCTCTGAATCGCCGTATTTCCAGATGGCTGGCGCGGCCTCGGCCATTGCTTCCAGGACTTTCGGGGACGGCCCGAACACATTCTCGTTGGCCCCGATGCGGGCTGCATAGGGCTTGCCCCGCGCGCGCTCCTGCGTTTCAGACCCGACGAAGGGCACGGTCGACGGCAACCCTGCAACAAGATCGGTAAAACGGATACGGTGTTCTGATTTCTTCGTCATTGGCTACCCTGTGCAAGTCTGGCCCCACCATCCGAAGAAACGGCGGCTTGTCAAGGTCGCGGCACGTCGATGCGCCTACGGGAAAACAGCAAGGTCTTGGCCGCCAGCAACGCGCCGCCTGTGACCAGCAGGCAGGCCAGTCCGATCCGCCAGCTCGGCTGGGCGAAACCGGTCGCGATCAGTACCAGCGTCGAGAGTACCGGCGCGGCATAGCTGGCAGCGCCCAGCACTTGGATATCCCCGTTCTTGACGCCGTAGTCCCATGTGAAGAACGCGATGCCGAGCGGCCCGATACCCAGGCCCAGAACGGCGAGCCATTGCACAACCCCCTGCGGCCAGACCGTCGTCTCGAACAACAGGTGGCACAGCGCCGACAGGATCGCCGTCACAATACAAAAGCCCGTCACGACATCGGTCGGTATCCTTGCAAAGCGGCGGGATGTCACCGAATAGCCCGACCAGATCAGCGCGCAGAGCAGCGCCGTGGCGTATCCGAACATATATTCGGCCCGCACCGACAGTCCGCCTGCCTCGGTCACGATCAGCGCTGCGCCGGCAAATCCGGTGAGAGCTCCGGCGATATGGTGCCAGCCCAGCCGCTCGGACGGCAGCAGGGCCGAGAACAGCACGATCAGCAAGGGCCAGAGATAGGCGATCAGGCTCGCCTCGACCGCCGGCGCGTTGCGCAGGGCGGTGAAATAGAAAAAGTGATAGCCGAACAGGCCCCCGACCCCGACCAGCCAGACAACGGGCGGCTGTTTCAGCCGCCGCATCCGCTCCGGCCTGCCGATCCAGCTCGACATGCCCAGCAGCGCACCGACGGCAAAGGCCATCGCTGTCAGCTGGAACGGAGGAACCTGCCCGCTGGCCGCCGTGAACAGCGCCAGAAGCGCCCAGAGCAGGACGGCAACGAAGCCGATTGCGGTAGCTTGGGGTCTGGACACGGAGGCTCCTGTAAGGCGGGTTCGATTGACGGATCTGCTAGGCAGTTTACCCGTCCAAGTAAAGAAATTTACGCCGGGAACCGACCGGAAACAACGCTCGAATCATGCCGGACTTTTGCATGTCGGGCGCGAATTTGCGCCTTGAACGGCAAGTCTTGCCGCATTTGCCCCGCGCTCGGGGAATACCAGCCAGTCCATGAGCGCATGACTGCGCTGAACGGCTGCGTGAGGCTGTCCGGTCACTGCGTTGAAAAGGCTTCACTATCCAGAATCCATCTCTCTCCGGACGCAGCCACCACGGTTCACAGGTGGCAACGGCCCTTTTGTCACGCCGCTTGTTTTATTCAGCGTCCGGCGTATGAGGCTACGCAACGACGGGACTTATCCACAGGTTATCCACAAAAACTGTCGTTCATGAAAGGAGTATCTCAATGACCCCTATCAAACTCGAAAAGTTCATGCTGGATACGAAACCGGCAATCGTTCAGGAACTTGTGATCAACCTGAACGAACTGGGCCTGTTCCATTCCGCGCCGAAAGAAGACGGCCGCCCGATCCTGGCGCTGCGCTTCGACGCGGCAACCAGCACGCTGGTTCCCGCGAACTAGGCATCCACGCCCCGAGGACGTCAGGCCTCCAGCGCCGACAGGCGGTCGAAGGCGGCTTTCAGTGTCGCCATTTCCCCGTCCGCCGCTTCCAGCCGGCTGCGGTTTTCATCCACGACATGCTCGGGCGCGTTGTCCACGAACTTCGCGTTCGACAG
>JBFIHV010000207.1:0-5183 GCA_041601595.1 Amylibacter sp.
ATAGTTTCTAAATTTTCGGGAGATGTGTCAATGAAACCTCATGGCATGCTGCGCCTCGGCGTCGCCACCTCGCTGTTTTGTGTCGCTGCTGCGGCCATGGCTCCGGCGCAGGGCATCACCCCGCCCGGACGGCCCACGCCGCAGGAACTTCAGGAAATCCGCTCGACCTATATCGTGCAATTGAGCCCGACAGTCGATCCTTCGGAAATCCAGGGCAGGGCCAATGCCATCGCGGCCAGGTTCAACGGGCAGGTAAGGCACGTCTACGATCAGGTTCTGAACGGGTTTTCCATCCGGATGAGCGAACAGGCCCTGTCAAACATGATCGGTACGACGGGCCTCCGCATAACGCGTGTGTTTCGGGACCGGCCCGTGTCGGCCTATGCGCCCAAGAACGGCAAGGGCGGTCCGCCCTCCAGCGGTGGCGGCGGCGGTTGCGGGGAAACGCTCGGCTGGGACATCGGACGCGTCACGGGAATTACGCAAGGCGGCGATTGCAGCATTACAGACCCCGGAGGCGCGGATTTTTTCGCGCTGACCAGCGGCGCTGATGGCCTGAAGGTCTGCGTCATCGACACCGGCGTTTCGCCGCACCCGGACCTGTACGTCATCGAGGGAACCGCGGAACAGAACTTTTCCAGCGACAGAGGCGGCACCGAGGACCTGAACGGCCACGGCACCCACGTCGCCGGAACCATCGGCGCGAAAGCCAATAACGGCGTCGGCGTCGTCGGGGTCGCCCCCGGCGCCCATATCACGCCGATCAAGGTCCTGAACCGGCGCGGCTCCGGCTCGATGTCGGGCGTCATCGCGGGTGTGAACGAGGCCGTGCGTCTCAAATGCGACATCGCCAACATGAGCCTCGGCGCCTCGGACCCAAACAACGATTTCACTCTTTTGGATCAAGCGGTTAAGACTGCCGCGAACAACGGCGGCGTGATCTTCACGCTCGCGGCCGGCAACTCGTTCGAGGACATAGCCGCCCACACCCCCGCCCGCGCCAGCACCGGCGCCGGTGACAATATCTTCACCATCGCCTCCTTCGGGAAGGACAAGAAGGGTGCGGATCTCTGGTCGTATTTCTCGAACTTCGACCTCGATTACACCACGGGCGGCATGGTCGACTTTGCCCTGCCCGGCGGCGCGATCACGTCGACGTGGAAGGACGATGGCTACAACACGATCAGCGGCACCTCGATGGCCGCGCCCCACATGGCCGGCTTGCTGGTCCGCCTCGGGGCGACCGCGAAGGGCAGTGTTTCCAACGGCGCGTTCGGCTCCGGCGGCGGACAGGTGCAACGCATAGCGTATCCATCCGGCGTCAAGTCAGAGTTCTATCCGGTGGCATCCGACGGAACGCCGGCCGCGCCCTGATCACCGGACACTCGGAAAAAATCAGGCGGCAGGCAAACCCTGTCGCCTTTTTGCATGCAGCATCGCTGCCGCACATTTTTACGCAATATGGAATGAAAGTGCAGGCTTCTGTTGCCAGGTGCCTGCGAACCCCGCCTGAAGCTGCAAAGCCTCAGGACTTAAGATTTCGATAGATCGAACTGCTTACGCAGCCAGAGCCACCGGAGCTTTGTTGTCATTTGCAACTAGCTTGTTTGTGCCGATAACGGTGGCGACCTGCCGGGCAAAAGCTAACATCTTTAGACGTCCGTCGATCCTGTTTCGACCCCATGATCCCCAAATGAAGGATTTTGGTGGAGTCGCCGGGTACCGCCCCCGGGTCCGATCCGTTTATTACATGCGCGTTTATCACCATAGTCCCCGAGGGAACACGCCAGATATAGGCGCATGGTCCGGTGAATTCAAGGCAAAGCACGTCCGGCTTGCTGTGAATTTTCAGCCGGCGTCAAACGCCGCAATCGCCGCCAGCATTGCCACATCAACATCAGGAACGCCGGGTAAAGCACGAAAATACCGTATTTTTCCGCAAGGATCAGGTGCAATATCGGCGCCATCCAGAAAAACAGGTAGATTGACCTCTCGCCAGGTGCGAAGCCGTGCCGCTGGCCGTCGCGGAACAGCAGGAACAGGGCGATCGCGCTGATCGGAGCGTCGTAATAGAAGGCGTAGGGGGAAATCATCAGGCTGCACAGCAGAACCGTCGCGATCCTCAGGCCGCTGCCGGCGCGCTTCGACCGGCAGACGGCAAAGGTCAGCCCCGCCGCCGCGCAGGCCGTGGCGATCTGCAACAGCGCGCCGTAGCCGTAGGTCCAGCCGATGTTCTGCACGAAGGCGAAGGCGGATATCTGCTGTTCGGACAGTTCGCCGGTCAGCATCGCCTGCCACAGCAATCCGCCGTTCGCCAGAAAGGCCCGCCAGTAATCGACCCCGAATACCACTGTCGCCAGACCGCAGAACGTCAGTCCGAACGCGACGCCCCAGGGAAACACCCGCCATGCGCCGCGCAGGATCAGCACCAGCGGCAGCAAAACCCCGAAATGCGGTTTTATCAGCAGCAGCGCCGCCCAGAACCCGGCCTGCGCCCAGCGTTCGCGCTCCAGCGCCAGCAGGAACATCACCAGAAACAGCGCGACAAAGGCGCCGTTCTGCCCCTGCACGAAGGTGCTCCAGACGATCGGCGCCGCCAGCACCGGCGTCTTGCGCCACAGGGGCACTTCCGGCGCTGTCCGCTCCACCAGGAATGTCCAGACCGCCATGCCCAGCAGGGAAAACAACACGAAACCGGCGCGGTACCCGACCCATCCAAAGGGCAGGATCAGCAGGTGAAACGTCGGCGGATAGTGCCAGTAGAGCGTGCCCTCGACCGGCGCGACGCCGTTCTGGATCGCCCGCATGACCTCGCCGTTGAAACTGTCGAGCGCGCTGCCTTGCGCTGCCAGTTGCGCGGCGCTCCAGAAAGCGGCGAAGTCATGGCCCAGCGGCGGCACGTCCATCGTCAGCAGGTACGTGGCGAAGACCGCGCCAAAGCCGATAACCTCGAACAGCAGCAGGGCCGCGGCGATCTGCACCGCGCGCGTCAGGGTTATTCCGTCCTCGAAGGACTGCAATGCCCGCCGCACCCTCATGGCCCGGCCGTTTCCCGCCGGGTGCGCGGGGCAGGCCGGATCAGAGGCCTCGAATACAGGCAGCCGCGCCCGCATCCAGTCCCCAAGCGCCGTTCCGTGCGCGGATTTCGCTGCATTCGCACCGCCTCGTTCCCGATCCGCCCGGTCTGTGCCGGGCCTGTTGTCGAACCTTCCACGTTTTGATGGCTTCGTGTCAATGATGCGGGTTGCGCAGGCGGCGCCATGTGCCCGTGCCGCGCCGCCTTGAACGGCGGGCGATACCACCCTGCGATGGCTGTCGCCGAAGCGGATTGCTCCGGCCATCTTATTTCAAGGCAACTTTACTATTATACGGGGGAAGCACATGAAACTCACAACCACTATCGCAGCACTGGCGATTATCGCGGCCCCCGCCGCATGGGCCGGCAGCCTGGGCGAAACGCCGACTGAACCGATGATGGATCCGATGGCGGAAGCCGCGCCTGCCCCGTATGACTGGAGCGGTTTTTACGCAGGCCTTTCGGCGGGAAAAGCGAGCGGCGATTTCGACTACACCATTATCGGAGAGTCGTCGCCGTACTTCAGCGAAGAGATCGACGGCAAGTCCTATGGCATCTATGGTGGCTACAATTTTCAGAACGGCAATTTCGTGTATGGCGTGGAACTGGCGCTACAGAATGTGGATGCGTCACGGGACTTGGTTCCCGAAAGCAAATTCAAGAGCGCGCATGACCTTAAGCTGCGCTTGGGCTATGTCAATGACAACATGCTTTTCTACGCCTTCGGGGGTGTAACGAAAGCCACTTGGCAAAATGACTCCGGCGGCATCTCTGAACACGACATGGATGGCACGAACATGGGCGTCGGCGTGGAAATGGCCTTCCGGGAAAACTGGCTTTTCGGTTTCGAAGCCATCCGGCGCGACCTTGACGGCGATCTGGTTCCCAATTTCAACGAGAATATCGACGCGACCTTCAACACCGTCCAGCTCCGCGTCGGCTACAAGTTCTGATCCGCACCAACTGGCGGTTTGCCGAACCCCACTTCTCATGCGGCCTCCCCGTTCGTTTCGCCGGAGGCCGCATGCCCCTTATCCCCGGCCATTGGCGATAATTGGCGCATGTTGTACGAATGATACATCGTTAATAAATTCCTAATTTCGCCTGGTTGTGATATGTAATACGGGGGCCGAGCGCCTATTTTTACAGTGTAACCAGTTAAAAGGGGGAACCTTAAATGAAAAATGCATTTCTGAATACAGCAACAGCAATAGCCCTGATCGCGGCGCCGGCCGCATGGGCCGGCAGCGTGGCCGAGCCCGAGATGGAGCCCATGGTAGCACCTGTCGCGGTGGTGCCTGCGCCCTATGACTGGAGCGGTTTTTACGCCGGTCTTTCCGCAGGGAAAACCTCGGGAGACATCACCTATGTCGGCGAGGGCACCGAGACATTTGATCTGGACGGTCGGTCGTTCGGCGGGTTCGCCGGCTACAACTTCCAGCGCGGAAGCCTGGTCTACGGTCTTGAACTTGCGCTGCAGGATGTCGATGCGGAAATTGAAACCTTTCCGGATTATCACTTCAACTACGTGCATGACCTGAAGGCGCGGATCGGTTTTACCAATGACAACATGCTGTTTTACGCCTTTGGCGGCTACAGCATGGGCGAATGGGAGAACGGTTCCGATGGCACATTCGACGCGGACGGGCCGAACATGGGCCTTGGCGTGGAAATGGCGTTCCGGGAGAACTGGCTGGTCGGGCTGGAATACATCCGCCGCAACCTGGACGGTGACTTCGGCACGCTCTTTCCGGGCGAGTCGTTCGACGCCGACCTCGACACGGTCCAGCTCCGCGTCGGCTACAAGTTCTAGCCAACGCCAATTGGTGGTTTGCTAAACCGCCCATACCATATATTGTGGCCTCCTGAATCACTGTGCAGGAGGCCGCATGTCCCTTACCCCCGAACAACTGTCCGAGATCGAAGACCAGCGCGCCCAATCCGCCACGACGCGCCGCGCCATGTCGCCGGGGATGGAACAGCGCCTCTACACCGCGCATCCCGTGCTGGACCACGGCTTTGTCCGCGTCATCGACTACATGGGCAACGACAGCGCCATCACGCAGGCCGCCCGCGTCAGCTACGGCAAGGGCACCAAGGCGGTCAC
>JBFIHV010000208.1:0-5169 GCA_041601595.1 Amylibacter sp.
ACCATGGAAGGCTGGACCGAGAGCACGGTCGGCGCGCGGCGCTGGGCCGATCTGCCCGCGGCGGCGATCAAATATGTGCGCCGCATCGAGGAACTGATCGAATGCCCCGTGGCCATGCTGTCCACGTCGCCGGAACGCGAGGACACGATCCTCGTCACCGACCCGTTCGCCGACTGATGGTGCTGTCCTACAAGGCAAGGCGCCGCTGGTCGCTGGTGATCCTGCTGGTCGGGCTGCCGGTCTATATCGTCGTCTGCGTGACGATCCTCAATGCGCTGCCGCGCCTGCCGGTTCTGGTGGAGTTCCTGGTGTACATCCTGCTGGGCGTGCTCTGGGTGCTGCCGTTCAAGTTCGTGTTCAAGGGCATCGGCAAGGAAGACCCGGACGCGAAATCCTGACTGCTTGGCCCGCAGACGGGCGGGCTAGGGGCGTTTCTTGTGATCCGCGATCATTTGGCGATAGTCCTGTAGCCTCTGCCGGCGCTTTTCCGGATCGATGTTCGGCGTCGCCAGCAGGTCGGCGACGGGCCGGCGCGTGCCGCCTTTCTCGTCGAAATCGAGCGTGACGGTGCCGGTTGCGGTCTTCACCCGTATCCGGCGCTCGGCTTCCGTCGCCACGACGGCGGCCTTGAGCCTGTCCAGCGACTGGTTCTTGCGCGTATGGTCGTCGGTTTCCAGCAAGGCGTTGGTGGTTTCCAGCAACCTGTCGATCGCCTTGTCCTCCATCGCCAGATAATCGTGGCTCATGCCGCTCGGATGGTTGTTGCGGTCGGCGGTTGCCTGCTCGATCGCGAGGCGGTTGATGTCCATGGTTTCCCGGATGGAGCGATCCGGCTCGGCTTCCCCGTCTCCCGGCTGTATGTCCGCGTTGGCGACGCGGAGGGGCGAAAAGCCGTCCGTCTCTGTTTCGGGGGTGGCGGGTTCACTGCCTTGACCGTCCTGCGCCGGGTCGAGCGATTCGGCGGCCGGACCGTCGGTTTCCGGCTCTTCCTGCGGGCTGCCAGGGGAAAGGTGACTGCCGGCCAGTTCCTTCACGGCTTTTCGGCCGCTTGCCTCCAGCCGCTCGATGTCCGCCTGCCACGACGGAGGGCGCTCGGTCGGCGTGGCCGCGGACGCGTCGTCAAGTCGTGTCGTGTGGAACTCCGGCGCCCTTGCCGGGCCGTTGCCCGAGCGCGCATCTTCTTGCAGTAAAAGGGGTTTTTCCGGTTTTGCGCGGTGCTGTCCGGGGCTGTTTTGCGGTGGTCCGTCCCTCGCCGTCATCTGTTCCGCGGGCATCGCCCCGAGGTTCTGAGCAGACAGGCTGCGGATCAGCTGGACCGCCATATCGACGCCGTCGGAAGACGTTTCGAACCCTTCCAGAACAATTCTGAAGGGTCCGAATTCAACTCTTATACGACGAGTCATTTCGTTCATTACACCGAACCGATCACTTTCAGTCACAGGAATTGCCCGCCCCTCGCGCACAACACGTTAAATAATGATCATAAAGTGGGTTTAATTGAGGCGGAAATTACTAGATTAAGGTGGGAATGTGGCATTTTGGGTAATTTCTCTATGAAAACAGGCAAATCCGGCATTGCGACGCTTCTGGGCGGCGCGACGGTCGATCCGCAGGTCATGGCGCTGGCTTTGCGCCTCGCGCCGCCGCTCTATTGCGCCGACGGTGGCGCGAACACGGCCGTGGCCATGGGCTTCGAGCCCGTGTCGGTCGTCGGCGATATGGATTCCATCACGCCCGATACGCTGGCGCAGCTGTCCTGTCCGGTTCTGCTCGACACGGACCAGAACACGACGGACTTCGAAAAAGTGCTGGCCCATGCCGGCGAGGAAATCGTGATCTGCATGGGGTTTCTAGGCCAGAGGCTGGATCACAGCCTGGCGGCGATGAATGCGCTGTCGAAGTTTCCCGACAAGCGCGCCATTCTGGTGGGCGAGGAGGATATCTGTTTCCTGTCGCCGCCGGACCTGAGGATCAGCGCGCAGGCCGGAGACCGCGTTTCCCTGTTCCCGATGCGGGAAAGCCGTGGCAAGAGCCACGGGCTGCACTGGCCGCTGGACCCGCATGTGTTCCATCCGCACGAGCAGACCGCCACGTCGAACCGAGCCACCGGCGACGCGGTGCATCTGTACGAGGTCAGCGGCGCGATGCTGGTGATCCTGCCGCTGAGCTATCTGGCATCGGTGGTCGAGGGTTTCCTCAGCACGCAGGCAGGTTGACCGCAAGACCTCCCCTGGAGGTTTCCTTGTATTTCTCGTTCATGTCGAGGCCGGTTTCCAGCATCGTCTTGATGCAGGCGTCGAGCGAGACGAGGTGCTTGCCGTCGCCGCGCAGGGACAGCGACGCCGCCGACACCGCCTTGATCGCGCCCAGTCCGTTGCGCTCGATGCAGGGCGCCTGAACCAGACCCTTGATCGGGTCGCAGGTCATGCCGAGGTGGTGTTCCAGCGCGATTTCCGCCGCGTTTTCCACTTGGGACGGGGTGCCGCCAAGGATGGCGCAGAGGCCTGCCGCTGCCATCGCCGCCGCCGAGCCGACCTCGCCCTGACAGCCGACTTCGGCCCCTGAGATAGAGGCGTTTGTCTTGATCAGCCCGCCGATGGCGGCGGCGGTCAGCAGGAATTCCGGTATTTTCGCCGGATCGGCCTGTGGCACGTGGTCGAGGTAGTACCGCAGCGTGGCCGGAATGACGCCGGCCGCGCCGTTGGTGGGCGCCGTGACCACCTGATGGCCGGCGGCGTTTTCCTCGTTCACCGCCATCGCATAGGTGGCGATCCAGTCGTTGATGATGTGCGGGGCCTGAATGTTCCTGCCGCGCTCCGCCACCAGCTTGTCATGGATGCATTTGGCGCGGCGCTTGACGAACAGCCCGCCGGGCAGCACGCCCTCTTCGGACAGGCCCGCGTCTATGCAGGTGTTCATCACCTGCCAGATTTTCCGGATGCCCGCGTCGAGGTCGTCATGCTTGCGCTGGGACAGCTCGTTCTCGCGCTTGATCTCTGCAATCGTTTTTCCGGCTTTTTCGGCCATCGCAACCATTTCGTTGGCGCTCTTGAACGGGTTCGGCACGGTCACGACATGGCCGACAACCGCGTCTTCGCCCAGCATTTCCTTCTCGGTCTTCACGAAGCCGCCGCCGACCGAATAATAGTTGCGGGCCAACACCGTGTTACCGTCCGCATCATGGGCGAAAAAGCCGATGCCGTTGGCATGGTGGGGCAGCGCCGTGTCGTAATCGAATATCAGGTCGGTTTCGGGGTCGAAGGCATAGGCGGGATGGCCGGGCGGGCGGATCAGGTGCGTTTCGGAAATCACCCTCTGCGACTCCTTGGCCTTGGCCGCATCGAAATCGTCGGGCCGGTATCCCGCCAGCCCGAGGATCGAGGCCCAGTCGGTGCGGTGGCCCTTGCCGGTGAAGGCGAGCGAGCCGTGCAAGCGGCAGGACAGGCGGGCAGGCGTCAGGCCGCTGGCCTTGATCTCGTCCAGAAACATGCCGGCGGCGACCATGGGCCCCATGGTGTGCGAACTGGAAGGACCGACCCCGATCTTGAAGATTTCGAAAATACTGAGAAACATGGTGGTCCCCGCAAATAGCCTGTCAGGTGTCCCTTATGCATGTTTTCAAATGTTTTGACAGGCGATGAAAGCGACAATATCCCACCGTTTTCGCCGTTGCGGTCAAAAACTCGGGGTTTCGGTATGAAACGGCCCGATTCAGCCTCGCCCCTGCGCGGGAAACTTCCTATAAAGCGCCAACCTAAAAGGAGCGGACTTGTGAGCGGAAACCTGTCACCTGCGGAAATCGGAAAATTCCTGTCGGCCAAGGGCGCGATGCGCTTTGTCGAGCCGGATATGAAACTCGGCCTCGGCACCGGTTCGACGGCTGCGTGGCTGGTGAAACTCTTGGCCCATACCAAGCGCACGCAGGGGCTGAATTTCACCGCCGTGGCGACCTCTTATGCGACGACGGAACTGGCGACGTCGCTGGGGATCGAGATCCGCGGGCTGGACGAGGTCGGGCAACTGGATCTGACCATAGACGGCGCCGACGAGTTCGACCCGGCGCTGAACCTTATCAAGGGCGGCGGCGCGGCGCTGTTGCAGGAAAAAATCGTGGCCACGGCCTCGGACAAAATGGTGGTGATCACCGACAAGAGCAAGCGCGTCGGGACGCTGGGGGCGTTCCCCCTGCCGGTCGAGGTGGTGCAGTTCGGGTTCCGCACCACGCAACGGCTGATTACCGAAATGCTGTCCGATCAGGACGTGCAGGGTCGCAGGGTGACGGTGCGCATGGCGGGCGATCAACCGCTCGTGACCGACGAAGGCCACCATATTCTGGATCTGCATCTGGAAAAAATCGGCGATCCGCATAGCTTGACTGCGAGCCTTGCGAAAATCGCGGGTGTCGTGGAGGACGGTTTGTTTCTGGGCATAGCCGATGCCGTGGTCGTCGGTCACGGCGACGGGCGGCTGGAAACCCAGTTCGCCGGCCGCCCCGACTGGCAGGTCGAAGACATTGATTTGCAGGCCGAAGCCGCCCTGTTGGCGGCGCTGGCCGGATAGGGGTTTTGTTCATGGCTTTCGATTACGACCTTTTTGTCATTGGCGGCGGCTCCGGCGGGGTCCGGGCCGCTCGAATGGCGGCGCTGGCAGGCGCGAAAGTGGCGATTGCCGAGGAATACCGCTGGGGCGGCACCTGCGTGATCCGCGGCTGTGTGCCGAAAAAGCTGATGGTCTATGCCTCGGAGTTTTCGACGGCGTTCGAGGATGCCAAGGGGTTTGGCTGGACCGTGGGCGAAACCTCTTTCGACTGGTCGAAACTGATCGCTGCCAAGGACAGGGAAATCGAGCGGCTGGAATGTGTCTATCAGGCCAATATGGAAAAGGTCGGCGTTGAGCTGTTCGAGGCGCGCGCGGTGATCGTCGATCCGCATAAAGTCAGGCTCTCCACCGGCCAGACTTTCAGCGCCAAGCATATTCTGGTCGCCACAGGCGGCGCGCCTTTCGTGCCGGACGTCGAGGGCGCGGAGCATGTGATCACCTCGAACGAGGTTTTTCACCTGGCCGACCTGCCCGAACGGGTCATGGTGGTGGGCGGCGGCTATATCGCTTGCGAGTTCGCCTGCATTTTCCATGGCATGGGGGCAGAGGTGACCCAGTTCTATCGCGGCG
>JBFIHV010000209.1:0-5141 GCA_041601595.1 Amylibacter sp.
AGAGTACTGCGTATTCTCGAGTTTTGCGATAGCTTTGGTCAGATTTGAACGGATTTCGGCTGAATTGCCACTATCCAAAGCAAAGGCCAGACGAAACACGCGCTCTGCTTCGCCGTCCTTGCCGAGGCTTGCCAGAACAACGCCCAGATTGTTCCAGGCGGGGACGAATTCATCGTCTTTTTCCAGCGCGAGTTCCAGCATGGTCTTGGCCTGACCCAGACGGCCGAGCTTGAGATTGGCCGATCCGATGGCGCTCAGAACATCGACGTTGAGCCCATTATCGCCGGCCGCGCGGGTATAGGCCTTGAGCGCGACCTCGTATTCGCCTGCGGCCATCAACCGGTGCCCGACGACCAGACCGTCAACCGCCTCGTCGACCTGTTCCGTTCCGGGCGGCGGCGCCTCGCCTTCGTAGAGATTTTCGAGCGGTTCCGGCTCGCATCCCAGCAGAGACAGGGCGATCAGGGGCACCAGAATGCAGCGGAAGATCATGCGCAAAGGACTAGTACGCGTTGAAAAGATAGATGTAGATGTCATAGAGCGACGGTCCGACCAGAATGACCAGCAGCGGCGGAACCGTGAACATCATGGTGGCCAGCGTCATCTTGGTCGGCAGGGTGTTGGCTTTTTCCTCGGCCCGCATCACGCGCTTGTCGCGCATTTCGGCCGCATAGACGCGCAGGGCCTCGCCGATCGTGGTGCCGAAGATGGCCGACTGGACCAGAACCGAGACGAAGGCCTTGATGTCCGAGACATTCGACCGCTCGGCGAAATCGCGCAGAACCGTCGCGCGTTCCTTGCCGGCGCGGATCTCGTTCGAAACGATGGTCAGTTCTTCGGCCAGCGTAGGGTAGGAGGCGGCACTTTCACGGGCAACGCGCTGGATCGTCTGGTCGAGCGACTGGCCCGCCTCGATACAGACCAGCATCAGGTCGAGCGTGTCGGGGAAACCCTGAAGCAGTTCCTCCTGCCGGGTCTGGCGGCGGCGTTCGACCCAGTAGGACGGGAAATAATACCCGACGAAGGCGGGGCCGACGGTTTTCGCCATCGCCATGACCAGATCGGGTTCGGGGGCGAGAAGGAAGGTATACAAAGCGCCGCCGGCCAGGCCGACCATGCCCAGCACGAACTGCGCGAAGTGGTAGGTCCGCACCGCGGAGCGCGTGCGGTATCCGGCCTGCACCAGTTTCAGGCGCCTCTGGGTGAATTCCTTCTGGTTCTGCGGCTCCAGATAGGCCGAGAAGCGGTCCAGGTTTGTCTTGTTTTCGCCATTCAGACGCAGGCTGCTGCTGGCGTTCGTCCGGCGGTTGCCGCGATAACCGGCCCCCTGGATCTTGTCGAAAGGGTCGGCGCGCTTGGCGACGAACATCGGCAGCGTGATGATGATCGCGAACAGGCCAATGAACCCAAGCAGAAGAATGGGGCCAAATCCCCCAAACGTGTCTGTCATGAATACCCAAATGTTTTCGATCATCTTCTTCTACCGGTTAAACCTTGATGTTCACCATCGCACGCATGACGAAAATGTTGATGGTCAGCATCACCCCGACAAAGACGGCGCAGGGAACGAAATAGACTGTTCCGCGGACCGCGTCGTAATAGCCGGGTTGGGTGACGTTCACCATGAGCAATGCAAAAAACGGAAAGCCGGACAGGAACCAGCCTGACCATTTCGCCTCTGCCGTGATCGCGCGGACACGGCGGAAGAGTTTGAAACGGGCGCGGATCACCTTGGACAGGCCGTCCAGGATTTCGGCGAGATTACCGCCCGACCGGGACTGGATCGCAACGGCGACCGCCAGAAACCGCAGGTCCGGAACGTCTACCCGGTTTGCCATGCCTTCAAGCGCTGTATTGACGTCCATGCCATAGGTGGCCTCGTCGGAAATCAGGCCGAATTCCGACCCGACAGGATCGGGCATCTCTTCGGCTACGACGTTGATTGAATTGGCGAAAGGGTGTCCGACGCGCAGGGAGCGCACGATCAGGTCGACCGCGTCCGGCAATTGTTCCTCGAACAGGGAGATACGTTGCGAGGCCTTGCGGTGGAGCCATGCGAAGACGCCGCCGAAGCCCATCACGATGCTGACCGCAATCGCGGTGATCGGACCCGAGGCGGTAAACACCAGCAGCATCAGGAAGCTGAAGGCCGAAACCAGCAGCATCACCGCGATCAGCGCGCGCGGCGAGAACGCAACGTTGGCCTGGGCCGCCTTCTTGCTGAGGATCGAGAACAGCGGGAACTTGAACCCGGACAGGTGCTGTTCGCGTTCCTTGCGCAGCGTGTTCAGGACCTCTTCGTGGCCCTTGCCCTGTTCCAGAAGCGCCAGGCGTCTGTTCATGCGACTGTTCGAGCGGATCGAATTGCCGAAAGCCATCAGATAGATACCCTCGACGATCAGCAGGACGCCGACGAAGATCAGAATGAAGGTGATTGCCTGAAGTCCCATGTCCTGTCCCTATTGCGCCGCGCGGGTGTAAATGCTGGTCGGTAGGTTGTAGCCCCACTGCGCGAACCGCTGCGTATGGATCGACCGCAACCCGGTGGGCAGGAACTCGCCAATGATCTTGCCGTCCTGGTCGGTGTTGTGAATCTCGAACTTGAAGATATCCTGCATCGAGATGACTTCGCCTTCCATGCCGGCCATTTCGGATATGGCGACCATGCGGCGCGAGCCGTCCTGAAGACGTTTCACCTGCACAACGACGTCGAGCGCCGATGAGATCTGCGCCCGCGTCGCCCGCAAGGGCATGTCGACGCCGGACATCATGATCATGTTTTCCAGGCGGGACAGCGCGTCGCGCGGAGAGTTGGCGTGGATCGTCGTCATCGAGCCGTCATGGCCCGTGTTCATGGCCTGCAGCATGTCGATGACCTCGTCGCCGCGGGTCTCGCCGACGATGATCCTGTCGGGGCGCATCCGCAGGGCGTTGCGCAGAAGGTCGCGCTGGCTGACTTCGCCGCGTCCCTCGACGTTGGGCGGGCGGCTTTCCATCCGCGCCACGTGGATCTGCTTGAGCTGGAGTTCGGCCGTATCCTCGATCGTCGCGATACGCTCGTCGTTGTCGATGAAGCTCGACAGGGCGTTCAGCGTGGTCGTTTTACCGGAACCGGTACCGCCGGAGACCAGTATGTTAAGGCGGCAGGCGACCGCCGCCTGCAAATAGGCGGCCATCTCGTCGCTCATGGCCCCGAACTCGACCAGCTTGTCGACGCTGAGTTTCTCGTTCTTGAATTTCCGGATGGAAACCAGCGCTCCGTCAACCGCAATCGGCGGCACCATGGCGTTGAAACGCGAGCCGTCCTTCAGACGGGCATCGACATAGGGGTGGCTTTCGTCGACCCGCCGGCCCACGGCGGAAACGATCTTGTCTATCACCCGCATCAGGTGTTTTTCGGAACTGAATTCCGTGTCCGTCAATTCCAGCAACCCGTCGCGTTCGACGAATATCTGCTTGTAGCCGTTGATCAGGATATCGTTGACCGTTTCGTCGCGCAGCAGAGGTTCCAGCGGCCCGAGGCCGGTGACTTCGTCGAACAGTTCCTGATTGAGCTGGTCGCGTTCCTGGCGGTTCAGGACGACACCGGCTTCCAGCAGGCCGTCCGACGTGATCGCCGAGATTTCGCGGCGCAGGTCGGCTTCGGGCGCGTTTTCGATGGCGGCGAGGTTCAGGCTTTCCAGAAGCCGGGTGTGCATGTCGGCCCGTACGGCGCGCAGTTTGTCGGCCCGCGGGTCGGCTGTCTTGACTTTCTGGGGAGCGGAGGGCCGGACGATCGAGGCGGGTTTGCCCATGACCGGCGCTGCGGTCGTCTCGGGCTTCGGAGGCGCAGCAGGCGCCGCCGCGCGGTTACCGGAGTTGTTCGATCTGCTTACGCGTTTAAACATTTTCCACCCTTACAAATCTGACTTCAGACCTCTTCCCTGGCAAGCTCCGAAAGAGTTGCCGAAATTCTGTGTATTTCCTTGCGCATCGGGTTCTTCTTGGCCACCGACGCCAAGGGAGAGCCATGGTCGCAGGCGTTCAGGATCTGTTTGCCGCCGTCCGGCAGGAACCACCGGAATTCGACGTCCAGACTGTCCGCCATGCGCTTGACGCGGGACTTGCCGCCCAGATCGGTTGCCTTCGGCGCGCGGTTCAGAATGAACTGGACCTTTTCATAGGGCATTTCGTCGGCTTTCAGCGCCCGCATGAAGCGCAGCGTGTTCTGGGCCGAGCGCATGTCCATTTCCAGAACGCCGAAGAACAACTGGCATTTCTCGAGCACCACTTCGGTCCAGCTTACGATCGCTGTCGGCAGGTCGATGATGATGAAGTCATAGTTCTTGGACGCGACATCGATGATCTTGCCGATCTCTTCGGGCGAAATGAACTCGAGCGGCAGGCTGTCCTGCGGCGCCGACAGGACATCGAGCGTGCGGTCGAACTTGTGCATCGATTGCAGCAGGGAATCCGAGTCGACGTTCGCGGCATTGGTCAGCAGTTCATAGGAGGTTTCCGACTTCGGAACGTCCAGATAGGTCGAAACCGAGCCGAACTGGAAATCGAAGTCCAGGATGCAGACCGTCTTGTCGTCGTTCTCGACGTTCTTTTGCAGTTCCCATGCGAGATTGACGGCAAACGTCGATGCGCCAACGCCGCCCGACAGGCCGTAGACCGGAAAGATGATGCCCTGACGGCGTCCGACCTTGGGCGCGGAGGGGCGCGGGCCTTCGGCTGGTTCGGCAGGGACGTGTTCCGCTACCGCAACCTTGTTCAGGCGCTCCAGCGTCTCGTGCAGCGCGTTCGGGGGCAGGGGGTAGGGCAGGAAGTCATCCGCGCCGCCACGGATCAGCCGGTGCAGGGCGCTTGGCCCCAGATCATCGGTGACTAGGATCACCTTCAGGCCGATCTTCTTGGCCTCCTTGACGGCGTCCTCGATCGTCTCCAGGTCCGCCTCGTCCTGCCTGTTGATCGCGATGATGGCGGTGTGCAGGTCTTTTGCGTGGCTGCTGTTCAGAATGCCGACGACATCGGCGAAGTCGAGGCCGCCCCAGGACTCACCGAACTCGCGTTCCAGATCGTCGATAAGCATCTCGAAATCTTCAAGATTGCGCGCGACGGCACAGGTGACGATCTTTGCCGGTTGGGGGGTCTCTTCC
>JBFIHV010000210.1:0-5094 GCA_041601595.1 Amylibacter sp.
CTGAGCCTGAATCCGCCGCACAACATCACAGGGCCTCGCTTTTCGGAATGCGATGTTCTATCGCTGGCGGAAACAAAGGACAGAACATGGCGACAGACAGCAACGGCAATGAATTGAACGATGGCGACACCGTGATGGTGATCAAGGACCTGAAGGTCAAGGGCATGTCGACAACCCTGAAACGCGGCAGCCAGATAAAAGGCATCCGCCTGACCGGCAATGACGGACAGATCGAATGCCGGATCGGCAAATCGACCATCGTCCTCAAGACCGAATTCATGAAAAAGGTATAGGTGCCGGTATGATTACCGCCTTTCTCGACCTCGACGGAACGCTGATCGATTCCAAGGTCGGCATCACCTCGTCGATCCAATACGCGCTGAAAAAGCTGGGCGCGGACGTGCCGCACCAGGACGATCTGGAATGGTGCCTCGGCCCGCCGATCCGCGAGAATTTCGCGGTCCTGCTGGGGGAAGGCGCGGATCTGGAAGAGGCAGTGGACCTGTATCGCGAACGGTTCTCCGAGGTCGGCAAATTCGAGGCGGATGTCTATGACGGCATCGGCGAAATGCTGATGGACCTGCAGGACATGGGGGCCAGAATTTACCTCGCCACGTCCAAGATGCAGGAACATGCCCAGGATATCGTCGAGCATTTCGGCATTCATGCCTATCTGGACGGCCTGTTCGGCGCGGAGCCCGACGGCGAGCGCTCGGACAAGACCAGCCTTCTGCAATTCGCGCTGGAGGAAACCGGTGCGGATCCGGCGAAATGCTTCATGCTCGGCGATCGCCGCCACGACATCTTCGGCGCCAAGAACAACGATATCCTGTCGATCGGGGCTCTCTGGGGATTCGGCGGACCCGAAGAACTGCGCGAGGCCGAGGCGGATTTGCTGGTCGGCGCGCCTGAGGAACTGACCGCGGTGCTGCTGGACGCTTTCCCCGAAGAGGATGAAGAATAGCCGCATCCGGATTACCGCGGGACGCCGGTCAACCTCCGCACGGACAAGCGCTGAACGGGATTGCGGCGCCCATGTTGAGCGCCGCAACAATACTGAAAATCAGATGTCGAACTGAAGCGGGCTGATCGACTTGAACAGACCGGTCGCCCGCAATTTTTCCAGCGCGACTGGGTTCGGCGCCTCGTCGAGGTACAGCAGCGCGATGGCGTCCTTGCCGACCGCACTGCGGCCAAGGGTAAAGTTGGCGATATTCACGCCGTTGTCACCCAGTGTCTTGCCCAGCGTCCCGATGATGCCCGGAACGTCGTCGTTGGTCGTATAGAGCATATGCGCGCCGACCTCGGCGTCCAGATTGATACCCTTGATCTGGATGAACCGCGGCTTGCCGTCGGAAAATACGGTCCCCGCGATGGAACGTTCGCGCGTCGCGGTCTTGATCGTCAGCTTGACATAGCTGTCGAAAACGCCGGTCTTTTCCTGCGTGGTTGTCGAAATCTTGATGCCGCGTTCCTGCGCGATGACCGGAGCCGAGACCATGTTGACGTCGGAATCCTGCGCCTTCATCATGCCCGCGATGACCGCAGAGCTCAGCGCCTTGGTGTTCATGTCGGCGACCTTACCGTCGTAGAGGATATTGACCTCCTTGATCGGCTCGTCGGTCATCTGGCCGGCAAAGGCGCCCAGATGGCTGGCAAGCTTGACGAAGGGGCCGAGGATCGGCGCTTCTTCGGCGGTGATCGACGGCATGTTGATCGCATTGGTGACCGCGCCGTTCAGCAGATAGTCCGAAATCTGCTCGGCAACCTGAAGGGCGACGTTCTCCTGCGCTTCGGTTGTGGCCGCGCCCAGATGCGGCGTGACAACGACATTCGGCAGGTTGAAGAGCGGGCTGTCCGTCGCCGGCTCCACGTCGAAGACGTCGAACCCGGCGCCGGCGACCTTGCCGGATTTCAGCGCCGCCGCCAGCGCTGCCTCATCCACCAGACCGCCACGGGCACAGTTGATGATGCGCACGCCGTTTTTCATCTTGGCGATGGCCTCGGCGCTGATCAGGCCCGCGGTTTTCTCGGTTTTCGGGATGTGCAGGGTGATGAAATCGGCATGGGCGTACAGCTCGTCCAGCGTCGCCTTGCGCACGCCCAGTTGGGCCGCACGCTCGTCCGACAGGAACGGATCGAAGGCCAGAACCTTCATATGCAGCCCGATGGCGCGGTCGGCGACGATCGAACCGATATTGCCGCAGCCGATCAGGCCCAGCGTCTTGTTGGTCAGCTCGACACCCATGAACCTGGATTTCTCCCATTTGCCGGCATGGGTCGAGGCGTTGGCCTCGGGGATTTGCCGCGCCACGGCGAACATCATGGCAATGGCATGCTCCGCTGTCGTGATCGAGTTGCCGAACGGCGTGTTCATCACGATCACGCCCTTGCGGCTGGCCGCCGCCAGATCGACGTTGTCGACGCCGATACCGGCACGGCCGACGACCTTGAGGTTTTTGGCCGCATCCAGAAGTTTCTCGGTCACCTTGGTGGCCGAGCGGATCGCCAGACCGTCATATTCGCCGATACGGGCCAGCAGGGCGTCCTTGTCCTTGCCGAGCTTGGGTTCGAAATCAACTTCGATGCCGTTGTCACGGAAGATCTGGACGGCGGTTTCCGACAGGCTGTCGGATACGAGTACTTTAGGCATGGGAGCCTCCTTATGTGTCGGGTTCGGCCCGCGGGCCGGTCATGGTTCAGGAAATAGTCGCGCGTTGTGTGGCGAAGGCCCAATTGAGCCACGGTACCAAAGCCTCCAGATCGGAAGCCTCGACCGTGCCGCCGGTCCAGATCCGCAGGCCCGCAGGCGCGTCGCGGTAGGAACCGATGTCATAGGCCACGCCTTCGGTTTCCAGCAGCTTGGCCAGCCCCTTGGCGAAGGCCGCCTGCTGATCGGCGGGCAGGGCCGCCACGGCCGGATCGGTGATCTTCAGGCAGACCGAGGTATTCGACCGCGTCGCCGCGTCTTCGGCCAGAAAGTCGATCCAGCCCTGTTCGGCCACCAGCTTTTCCAGAACCGCCAGATTGGCGTCGGCGCGCGCGATCAGACCGGCCTTGCCGCCGACGGATTTCGCCCAGTCCAGCGCAAACAGGTAATCCTCGACACAGAGCATCGACGGCGTGTTGATGGTCTCGCCAGCGAAAATACCCTCGATCAGCTTGCCGCCCTTGGTCATGCGAAAAATCTTCGGCAGCGGCCATGCGGGCGTATAGGTTTCCAAACGCTCGACCGCGCGCGGCGACAGAACGATCACGCCATGGGCCGCCTCGCCGCCCAGAACCTTCTGCCAGCTGAAGGTCGTGACATCCAGCTTGGCCCAGTCCAGTTCCTGCGCGAAGGCGGCGGAAGTGGCGTCGCAAATCGTCAGGCCGGCGCGACCGGCGGGAATGAAATCGCCGTTCGGGACGCGCACGCCCGATGTGGTGCCGTTCCATGTGAACACCACGTCATTGTCGAAATTCACCGCAGACAGGTCGGGCAGCTTGCCGTAATCCGCGCTGTGATGGGTGACGTTCGGCAGCTTCAGTTGCTTGACCACATCCGTAACCCAGCCCGCGCCGAAGCTTTCCCAGGACAGCATGTCGACGCCGCGGGCGCCCAGCAGCGACCACATCGCCATTTCGACGGCGCCGGTGTCGGACGCGGGCACGATGCCGATGCGGTAGTCTGCCGGTATCCCGAGTATCTCGCGGGTGGTTTCGATTGACGCTTTCAGTTTGTTCTTGCCGATGGCCGCGCGGTGCGAGCGGCCCAGAGCGGCGTCGGCCAGACCGTCCAGCGACCAGGTCGGCGGCTTGGTGCAAGGTCCGGAGGAGAAGCGGGGATTGTTCGGACGGGTGTCCGGTTTTTGAAATGTCATTGTCTTACCCTTACAGATATATGCCCCTCGTTGGGGAGGGGTGTCCCACTTGCGGCTCTATGGCGTGGTAAAAGAATGCACAAGTATTATATCTGGCCCTCGGAACGTTTTTGAACAATAAAGCGCCTCGAGCAGACCGTTTTGTCCACTATAGGAAATTAACCGATGTATACCGCCACGCTGATCGCCAACCCTGCGGAAGCCAATCTGACCGGGGAAATCATCCGTCAGGCGGCCCGGGAACTGGGCGGGGGCGGCCTTGTCTGGCTCGCCCGGGGCATCGCCTGCGACATCGAACTGTCCGCCCGGCCCGAAGCGACCGAGGACCTGTGGGCGGCCCTGCAACGCCAGCGGATAGACCTTGTCGTGCAACCGTCGAAGGGGCGCGCCAAGCGCCTGCTGCTGGCCGATATGGACAGCACGATGATCCAGCAGGAATGTATCGACGAACTGGCCGTCGTGGCCGGTGTGGGCGAGCGCGTTGCCGGTATCACGGCCCGCGCGATGAACGGAGAGCTGGATTTCGAAGCCGCCCTGCGCGAACGCGTCGCGCTGTTGGCCGGCCTCGACGAGGCTGTCATCCAGCAGGTGCTGGACACGCGGATCACCCTGATGCCGGGCGGCCCGGAACTGGTCGCGACCATGAAGGCGAACGGCGCCTATGCCGCGCTGATGTCCGGCGGTTTCACCGATTTCACCGACCCGATCGCCAAACGTCTGGGCTTCGACGAAAACCGCGCCAACACCCTGCTGCGCGCGGGAGGCAAGCTGACCGGAGAACCCGCCACCCCGATCCTCGGGCGTGACGCCAAGGTGCAGGCATTGAAAGAGATCAGCGCTCGGCTCGGCCTGACGCTGGACCAGACGATCGCCGTCGGCGACGGCGCCAACGACCTCGGCATGCTGATGTTGGCCGGCAGCGGCGTGGCCCTGCACGCGAAACCCGTGGTCGCCGCCGAATGCGACGTGCGCCTCAACTTCGCGGACCTGACCGGACTGCTCTATGTGCAGGGGTACGGCGCGGCTGATTTCGTCGTGCCGCAAAGCTGAAATCCCGTTTGCGGCCGGATTTCGTCCAAAGCGGCAGAATTGGCCTTGTGTCCGCCCATGACTCCCAATAAACACATCGGCGGAGACGTGGCCGAGTGGTCGAAGGCGCTCCCCTGCTAAGGGAGTAGACGACGTGAAATCGTCTCGAGGGTTCGAATCCCTTCGTCTCCGCCACTTGCCC
>JBFIHV010000211.1:0-5085 GCA_041601595.1 Amylibacter sp.
CGAGACCAAACCGGAAATCAGTTAATACAACCTTAACACGAACAGCGCAAAGGCCAAGGTTGTTTTTCAGGAACCTTCGCGACCCATCAGACAAAGGAAAAATCCGTCGCTGTCCTGTCCCAGCGGAAAGCGGCGCTCGACCTGCTTTTTCCAACCTGAATTCACGGCCAGAAACGCGTCCACGCGAGCCTCGTTCTCTGCTCGCAGCAGCGAACAGGTGACATAGGCAAGCACTCCGCCTTTGCGCACGAGCTTGGCGGTGGACTCCAAAATCCCGCTTTGGGTTTCGGTCAGGCCTTTCAGGTCGTCGGGCGCAAATTTCCACTTCGAATCCGGGTTGCGCCGCCAGGCACCGGAACCCGAACAGGGCACATCCAGCAGAACCAGATCGAAGGTGCGGCTTTCACCTGCCGGATCGGCCTGCGCGACAACAACATCCGCGCCGGCCCTTTCCGCACGATCCTTCAGATTATTCAGACGGTTACGGCTCTTGTCAAATGCCGTAATACGGGCTTTCCCCAAGGACACCGAGGCCATCGCCAGCGACTTGCCGCCGCCGCCTGCGCAATAATCCAGAACCGAAGGCGATCCATCAAGCGGCAGCGCATCGACGACCGCCTGCGATCCGGCATCCTGCAACTCGACGAGGCCGGAGTTATAGGCTGAAGACTGGGCGACCCTGCGCTCGCCGCCGGTCACGCGCAGCCCGAAGGGCGCAATCCGCAGTGGTTCGGTCTCAATGCCGTCACGCCGCAGGCTCTCCGCCGCTCCGGCAACGTCGGATTTCAGCCGGTTGACCCGCAAATCGACCGGCGCCCGTCCGCGCAATGCAGTCATCGTGCGATCGAAATCGGGTCCCAGAGACCGATTCAAGTCTTCGATCAGCCAATCCGGAACGTCATAGACCGGCTTTTCCGCTTGCGCGGGCTTTGCGAGAACCGCGCGCTCTGCCTCGGTCAGCGTTTCCGGTGCGTAGGTCAGACCCGTGAAAATTGCGTCTGCGTCCTGCCCGGACGCGATTATCTGCCCGAGGACAATGCCGCGTCCTCCGCCGTCCCCGACCAATGATTGATAATGGTTCCTGCCGCGCAGAGCGTCGAAGACGATATCGCGCACCGCCGCCCTGTCACCCGATCCGGCATAGCGGTTTGAGCGCGCCCAGTTAATTAGGACCTTTTCGGCTGGTTCGCCTGCCAGAATCTGGTCCAGCAGGTCGATCGCGGCTCCGTATCGCGCGTCATGTCTCATGCGGCGCTTGCATCAACTCGCGCGATAGTTCGGGCTTTCGCGGGTGATCTGAACATCATGCACGTGGCTCTCTTTCAGGCCTGCGCCAGAAATTTTCACGAACTTGCAGTTTCTGCGCATGGTCTCGATGTCCTTGCTGCCGGTGTAGCCCATGGCGGCCCGCAGACCGCCGACCAACTGGTGCAGCACGGCGCTGGCGGCGCCTTTGTAATCCACCTGCCCCTCGATCCCCTCGGGCACCAGCTTGTCGCTGCTGGCTTCCTTCTGGAAATAACGGTCGGCGGAACCGCGCGCCATCGCGCCGACGGACCCCATGCCGCGGAAAGCCTTGAAGCTGCGGCCCTGATACAGGATCACCTCGCCCGGCGCCTCGTCCGTGCCGGCCATCATCGAGCCGATCATCGCGCAATGCGCACCGGCGGCAATCGCCTTGGCGAAATCGCCCGAATACTTGATGCCCCCATCGGCGATGACAGGCGTTCCGGTTTTCGAGCCTTCCTCGGCGCAATCCATGACCGCGGTCAACTGCGGCACGCCGACACCGGCCACGATCCGCGTCGTGCAGATGGAGCCCGGTCCGATCCCGACCTTCACGGAATCCGCACCCGCCCCGATCAGCGCCTTTGTTGCTTCGCCGGTCGCGACATTGCCGGCTAGAACCTGAACCGAATTCGACAGAGCCTTGACCCGCTCGACCGCCTTCGCGACGCCTTCCGAATGTCCGTGCGCCGTGTCGATCACGATCAGGTCCACACCGGCGTCAATCAGGGCCTGCGAACGTTCGAAGCCCGCGTCACCGGTCGTCGTTGCGGCGGCCACGCGCAAGCGGCCCATCTCGTCCTTGCAAGCCTGCGGGTTCAGAACCGCCTGTTCGATATCCTTGATGGTCAGCAGTCCGGCCAGTTTCTTGTCTGCGTCCAAAACCAGCAGCTTTTCGATCCGGCGCTCCTGCATCAGAAGTTTTGCCTGATCCAGATCGGCCGGTTCCTGCATCAGCGCCAGATTGTCCTTGGTCATCATCGCGGCCACCGGCGTCTTGTCGTCGGTCGCGAACCGCATGTCGCGGTTGGTCACGATGCCCAGAACCCGTCCTGCGTCGTCAACCACCGGAAAGCCGGTAATGCGATAACGTTCCTGCAACTGCTTGGCGTCGGCCAGCGTCTGGTCGGGGCGTAGCGTGATCGGGCTGTAGACGGTGCCGCTGACAAAGCGTTTGACGCGGCGGACCTCTTCGGCCTGTTCCTCGACCGTCAGGTTGCGGTGAATGACGCCCAGACCGCCCGACTGCGCCATGGCGATCGCCATCCTGTATTCGGTCACGGTGTCCATGGCCGAACTCAGCAACGGAATATTCATTGCAATGGACTTGGTCACATGGGTGCGAGTGTCCGCCTCGGACGGCAGCACGCTGGATGCGCCCGGTACAAGCAAAACATCATCAAAGGTCAGGGCCTCACGAATCTCCATCGGGTCTCTCCAAGAGTGAACGCTGTTGGCACGTCCCTATCTCATGGGTTGAAGGAAAAGAAAAGGCATCAGACAAGATAAAGTGCACAAAAGCCATAACTGATCCAGATATAGATGGCTAAAAACAGGTTTTCATTGAATTTCCCGATAGTTTTCCGCAACCTGAAACCACGCGGGGTTTCGGTCAGAATGAGCAGTCGATCCATCATTTTCAACGAATTGGACGGCGAGAGCCGTGCCGATGGCGGATGCGCGCCGCACGGGGGGCGGCCATGAACGGCTTGTTCCGCCTCGCCCTGCGGGTTCTGACGGTCCTGTTCATCATTCTGCCGGTTGGGCTCTGGATCTGGTCGGCCATGACCGTGACGCTGGTTTGCGCGCTGAATGAAACCAGCAGCGCCTGCGCCGATCCGAATTCCGGAATGGGCTTGGCGGGTTTCCTGAAACTGGCGATCATACCTTGGGCCCTCGCGGCGCTGTGCAGCCGCACCGGAAAACGTCTGGACCTGCAACTCAAGGAACAGCGCTGAATAGAGGGCCAATGACGTCCAAAGCGAAGGCGCGACTGTAAGCGCGCTATATAGCTATATATAAGAGACCTGTGTTATCTTTGCGGAGCCGATCGGCCATGCGCTGGATTGGCGGGAGGTTCACATGTCTGACACGGACAAGATATTTACGGGAGCGATCCCCGAAATCTACGACCGCTTTCTGGTGCCGCTCATATTTGAGGAATTCGCGCGAGACCTCGCGCACCGGACATCACGCAACCGTCCGGCAAGAGTGCTGGAAACCGCTGCGGGCAGCGGGGTCGTCACCCGTGCATTGCTGCCTTTGTTGGAGGAAGGAGCGTCCTATACGGTCAGCGACCTTAACCAGCCGATGCTCGACCGCGCCGCCGGCCAGCAGGCGCCGGACGCGCGGATCACGTGGCGTCAGGCCGATGCATTGGCCCTGCCCTTTGCGGATGACAGTTTCGACGCCGTCTGCTGCCAGTTCGGCGTCATGTTCTTTCCCGACAAGGCGGCGGGTTACCGCGAAGCGCGGCGCGTCCTCCGACATGGAGGAGTATTCGTCTTCAACGTCTGGGACAGGATCGCCGATAATGAATTCGCCGACTGCGTGACCGAGGCGCTCGCCAATCATTTCCCGGACGATCCGCCGCGATTTCTGGTGCGCACGCCGCATGGTTATCACGACATAGACACGATTGTCGCGGACCTGCGCTCCGCCGGATTTTCCAGGATCGACGTTGACACCAAGTCGGTCGCTTCGGTTGCGCAGGATGTCCGCGACCCGGCGATTGCCTATTGCCTCGGCACGCCGTTGCGGGCCGAGATCGAGGCCCGCGGCCCGGACGGGTTGGAAATGGCGACCGATCTGGCGGCACAGGCCATCGCCGCCCGCTTCGGCCCTGCTCCGGTCTCAGGCAAGATACAGGGTCATATCTTTACGGCTGTAGCCTGAGCTTTCAGGCCCTCTGCGGAAGGTCTAGCCGCGAAAGCCGGTAGCGACCACGAATTTCTCGGAGCTGTCGGACCGGCTGCTGTCGGGTTTCACATTGGCGACCTTGGCGAATTTCTGCTTCAGCAGTTTCTGCAAGTCACCCTCGGCGCCGCCGGCCAGCGTTTTGGCGACGAAGGTCCCGCCCTCTGTCAGCACGTCGAAGGCGAAATGCGCCGCCGCCTCGCACAGCGCCATGATGCGCAGGTGGTCGGTCTGTTTATGTCCGGAAGAGGCCGCCGCCATATCGGAAATCACGACATCGGCCTTGCCGCCGAGCCATTCCTTGACCTGTTCCTCGGCGCCCTCTTCCATGAAGTCCAGAACATGGATGTCCGCCCCCGCGATCGGATCGACTTCTTGCAGGTCGATCCCCAGCACGGTGCCGACCTTCTTGCCGGACTTCTCTCCCAGAGCGTTCACCCGTTTCACGGCGATCTGGCACCAGCCGCCCGGCGCACAGCCCAGGTCGACCACGCGCGCGCCCGGAACCAGAAACCGGAACTTGTCGTCCAGATCGCGGATTTTATAGGCGGCACGCCCGCGAAAGCCGTCTTTCTTGGCCTGCTGCACATAGGGGTCGTTCAATTGACGCGCCAGCCAACGCGTCGAAGACGAGCGCCGGCCTTTCGCCGATTTCACACGGACCTTCAGATCGCGCTGACCGCGACCCGAATTGTTTTTGGTTTCAACCATTTGAGTATTATTCCTGCAATACGCCTGCTTCGGCCATCTGCGAATATAACATGCCTTCCCGCAAACCGCGATCCGCAACCGTCAGTTTTTCGGTCGGCCAGACCCGCAAGATGGATTGCAGGATCGCCGAACCCGCCATTATCAGTTCCCAGCGTTCTTTGCCGACGCACG
>JBFIHV010000212.1:0-5047 GCA_041601595.1 Amylibacter sp.
GCGCCGGAGCGCGAGACCACCAGTTGCGCCGCCGCCATGCGTTCCGGCAGGTCGGTGAAGAACGGCGAAACCTCGGCGGAAACGCCCGCGAAGGCATAGGCCTTTTCGCAGGCCTCGGCGTCGACCTCGCGCGCCTGCTGCGACACATGCAGGCGCTTGCGCAGGTCGGCATCCAGAAGGGCAACGGCTTTCGGCATCATCGTGCTGAGGATATGCGCGCCCTGCGACCCGCCTATGGCAAGGATATTCAATGGCTTTTTCTTCGGAATGACATAGTCCGCCCCGGCCCGTTCGAGCACGGCGCGGCGCACCGGGTTGCCGGTATGCGTGCCATGCACGCCCGAAGGCAGAGCCGTTGGCCATGTGCCGCAGGCCACCAGATCGACGTGGCGCGAGAACAGCCGGTTGACCCGGCCCAGCACGCCGTTCTGCTCATGGATCAGGCGCGGCGTGCGGGTCAGCCAGGCAGCCGCCATGGCGGGCAGCGCCGGATAGCCGCCGAAGCCCGCGGCCACGTCCGGCCGGTCGGCCTTCATGCCGCGCCACGCGGCCATGATGCCGCCGAGTATCTGGAACGGCGCTGCCAGCTTTGCCTTCAGCCCGCCGCGGGAAAAGGTGCTGGACCTGACGATCTCGACCGGGACTTCCGGCGGAAAACCGCCGGCATAGCGCGCGCCGCGCGGATCGGTCGACAGTTTCACCCGCCAGCCGCGCGCCAGCATTTCCTCCGCCAGCGCCTGCGCGGGAAACATGTGCCCGCCGGTGCCGCCGGCGGCGATGACCAGCAGTTTCGGTTCAGCCATGTTTCGATCCGGCAAGGTTCACCCGTTCGCGGCCCAGCACGTCGGCCATGTCGCCCTGCGGCCGCTTGCGCGTCAGCGCCAGCAGGAAGCCGAGCGCAATGCCGCCCGCCAGCAGCGACGAACCGCCATAGCTGATGAACGGCAGGGTCATGCCCTTGGCGGGCAGCAGGCGCACGGCCACGCCCATATTGATGAAGGCCTGCAGGCCGAACATGACGGCGAGGCCGGTGCCTGCGAAACGGATGAAGGGATCGCGCTCCCGCGTCAGGCGCAGCAGCGACCGGACCGTGACCGCCATGAACAGGAGGATGATGAACAGCACCAGAAACAGGCCGTATTCCTCTGCCGCCACCGCGATGATGAAATCGGTATGGGCGTCCGGCAGGGACCATTTCACGGTGCCCTCTCCGACGCCGACGCCGAAATAACCGCCCTCTTGTATTGCATTGGTGGCATAGCCCAACTGGGTGCGCGGATCGACATCGGGATTGAGGAAGCCGTCGATGCGGCGGGCGAAATGCTCGGAATTCTGATAGGCCAGATAACCGGACCAGACCACGCCGCCGGACATGATCAGCAACAGCAGCATCGGCGCGCCGGCCACGAAATACATGATCCCCCAGGCCGCCAGATACAGGCTCGCCTGCCCGAAATCGGGCTGCATCACCAGCATGGCCGCAACCGCGATCGTGACCATCAGCGACAGGCGTTTGCCGGGCGGGCCGCCGACCTCGAAGGAAGCGGCCATAAGCCAGGCGGAAAACACCAGGAAAGGCGGTTTCAGGAACTCCGACGGCTGCACCGAGGTGAAACCCAGCGAATACCACCGCACCGCGCCCTTGCCGTAATCCGTGCCCAGCAGCGGCAGCATGGCCAGCGCCACAAAGCCGATGACAAAGCCGATGACCCCCAGCCTGCGCACCATGCGCGGCGAGGCCATCGACAGGAATATCATCGTCAAAAGGGCCAGAAAGCCGAAGAACGCCTGCCGGTAGACGTAATAGAACGGGTCGAGCCCGTTGCGCTCGGCCAGCGGCACGGACGCCGCCATGCCGACCAGCAGGCCGGTCAGGAACAGCAGGATCACCGCCAGAAGCGTTACCTTGTCCACCGAGCGCCACCAGCGCGGCAGAATCGGATCGCCGGGCTTCGCCGCGACGGTGCCAAATACCATATCAGTCATGAGAAATGCCCATGTTAAATCCTGCCAATGCCTCGATGCCGCCTCTTGCGGGCGTGCTTTGAGCGGAATCTTACACGAACCTGTTTATTTTTCCAGAACAAAACCCGCGATTTACGCCGGCTGTGACACAGACCTGCCCCTGACGGCCAGCCAGAGCGTGAATCCGCCCGCCCCGGCATCTTCGGGCGCATATTCGATATCCGTGAAGCCGTTGGCGGCGAACAGGCCGCGGTACTCTGCCGCGTCCAGCGTGGCGTGATAGACCGGGCGTCCCTCGACCGTCCCCTGTCCCTCGCCCGCCGTGATGCCGGTCTGGATCAGGACGGGGGCACCCGGCCCGGCCATTGCCGCAAAACGCGGGAACATGGCGCGCTGGTCGTCCTGCGTCAGATGGAACAGCACGGACCACATGACCACCGCGTCGAACCGCGTAGCGGGATCAAAGTCGCGGATATCGGATTCGATCCAGTCGTGCTCCGGAAACCGCCGCGCGGCGATGGCCAGCATTTCCGGCGCGAAATCGACGCCGGTGATCCGCGCGCCGGCTTCGATCAGGTAGCGCGCCACCGGCTCGCCCGCGCCGCAACCGAGGTAAAGGATACGCGGCGCCGGTGCGCAGCGCGCCAGCACCTTGTCGAGCCATTTGCGTTCGAACAGCGCCCGGTTGCGCTTGGCGTCCCAGGCCGCGGCCACGTCGCGGTAAAGCCGTTTCGTTTCGTCGTAGGGGTCAGCCATCCAGATAGGGTTGCACGGCGGCGATGAAGGCGTCGCCGCGATGCTCGAAGCTGCGGAACTGGTCGAAACTGGCGCAGGCGGGCGCCAGCAGGATCACGTCGCCGGGGTCGGCGTCCGCGACGGCCTGCGCCACGGCGACCTCCATGGTGCCGCTCCTGGAATGCGGCGTCTCGCCCAATTGGCGCGCGAAGTCCTCTGCCGACTCGCCGATCAGATAGGCTTTCTTGACACGCCCGAACAGCGGCGAAAGCGCGGCGATGCCACCCTCCTTGGCCTGCCCTCCGGCGATCCACCGGATGTTGTCGAAAGCTCTCAGCGCCTGTTCGGCGGCGTCGGCGTTGGTGGCCTTGCTGTCGTTGACGAAGCGCACGCCGTCGGCGGTTCCCAGAAACTGGCTGCGGTGCGGCAGGCCCTGAAAGCTGGCCATAGCCTCTTCGATCAGTTTCGGCGCCAGTGTCAGCGTCCGGCACACCGCATAGGCGGCGCAGGCATTCTGGTGGTTGTGCGCACCCGGAAGGTTGGGGAAATTGCGCAGGTCGATGGAGGCCATCTGCCGGCCCTTGCGCCATTCCGCCAGAAAGCCCTTGCGCGCGAAGACCGTCCAGCCCGCGCCCTGCAACTTGCGGCCCGAGGATATCTCGATCACCGGATCGCCGGTTCCGGCTTCCTGCCGGATCTGGTTGGCGAGATAGCGGCCCTCATTCTCGTCCACCCCGATGATCGAGCGGTCCGGCATGCCCTCTACGAACAAGCGTCGCTTGGCGGCGAAATAGCCGCCGATGCCGCCGTGCCGGTCGAGGTGGTCGGGGCTGAGGTTCAGGAAGACCGCCACGTCGGGGGCCAGCGCGCGGGCCAGTTCGGTCTGATAGGAGGACAGTTCCAGCACCACGACCTGGCCGTCGGCCGCCGGATCGAGGTCCAGCACGCCGCGACCGATGTTGCCGCCCATCTGCACCGGCTTTCCGGCGGCTTTCAGGATGTGGGCGACCAGCGCCGTGGTCGTCGATTTGCCGTTCGATCCGGTGATGCAGACCACCTTGGGCGACCGGTCGAACTGGTCCCAGTCGTCGGTCGCGTAGGACCGGAAGAACAGGCCGATGTCGTTGTCGACAACGACGCCCCTGTCCCAGGCTCGCGCAATCACCGGATGCGGTTCGGGATAGAGGTGCGGAATGCCGGGCGAGGTGATCAGCGCCACGACGCCGTCCCATGCCTTGTCGCGGTTCAGGTCCTCGACCAGAAAACCCTCGTCGGACGCCGCGGCGCGCGCCGCGGGGCTGTCGTCCCAGCAGACCGGGGTGGCCCCGCCGGCGCGCAGCGCCCTTGCCGTGGCAAGGCCGGACCGGCCAAGCCCGAGAACCGCCACCATGTGGTCGTCATACCCGCGAACAGGAATCATCTAGCGTACTTTCAATGTGGCAAGCCCGATCAGAGCGAGGATCAGCGAAATGATCCAGAACCGGATCACGATCTGGCTCTCGGCCCAGCCGAGTTTTTCGAAGTGGTGGTGGATCGGCGCCATCAGGAAGACGCGCTTTCCGGTCTGCTTGAAATAGAGCACCTGTATGATCACCGACAGGGCCTCGACCACGAATAGCCCGCCGATGACGGCCAGAACGATCTCGTGCTTGGTGCAGACCGCGATCGCGCCCAGCGCGCCGCCCAGCGACAGCGATCCGGTATCGCCCATGAAAACCGCCGCCGGCGGCGCGTTATACCACAGGAACCCCAATCCGCCGCCGATCAGCGCCGAGGTGAAAATCAGGATCTCGCCGGTGCCCGGCACGTAGTGAACGTCCAGATACTGCGAATAGTCCACCCGTCCGACGGCATAGGCGATGACGCCCAGCGCGCCGGCGGCGATCATCACCGGCATGATCGCCAGACCGTCCAGACCGTCGGTCAGGTTGACCGCGTTGGCCGCGCCGACGATCACGATCATCGCAAAGGGGAAGAACAGGAAGCCCATGTTCCACAGCGCATCCTTGAAAACAGGGAAGGCCAGCATGTTGGTCAGGTCGGCGGGATGCACCCAGGCCGCCCAGACGGACGCGATGAGCGCGATAGCAAAGCCGATGCCCAGCCGCGCCTTGCCGGAAAATCCGGCATGGGTCTGGCGGGTCACTTTCATGTAGTCGTCGGTAAACCCGACAAAGCCGAATCCCACCGTGACGAACAGGATGATCCAGACATAGGCGATGTCCCAGCGCGCCCAGACGAGTGTCGACAGCATCAGCGTGCCGAGGATCAGCACCCCGCCCATGGTCGGCGTTCCAGCCTTTTGCAGGATATGGTTCTCGGGGCCGTCATCGCGGATCGGCTGGCC
>JBFIHV010000213.1:0-5038 GCA_041601595.1 Amylibacter sp.
AGCTTCGCCGTAAAACTGCCGATGTGGCCGGTGCATACATGGTTGCCGGATGCGCACGTGCAGGCGCCCACGGCCGGTTCCGTGGTTCTGGCCGCGATCCTGCTGAAGATGGGCGGCTACGGCTTCCTGCGCTTCAGCCTGCCGATGTTCCCCGAGGCAACCGAGCTGCTGTCGACCTTCGTGATGACCCTGTCGGTGATCGCGATCATCTATACCTCTCTGGTGGCGATGATGCAGGAAGACATGAAAAAGCTGATCGCCTATTCCTCGGTCGCTCACATGGGCTTCGTCACCATCGGGATCTTCGCCGTCAACCGGCAGGGGATTGATGGCGCGATTTTCCAGATGCTGAGCCACGGCTTCATCTCCGGCGCGCTCTTCCTCGGCGTCGGGGTCATCTATGATCGGATGCACACCCGCGACATCGACGCCTATGGCGGTCTGGTGGTGCGGATGCCGGCCTATGCGCTTGTCTTCATGTTGTTCACCATGGCCAATGTCGGTCTGCCCGGCACGTCCGGTTTTGTCGGCGAGTTCCTGACCCTGACCGCGGCATTCGAGGCCAACACCTGGGTTGCCTTCGGCGCGACCAGCGGTGTGATCCTGTCGGCCTGCTATGCGCTTTGGCTGTACCGGCGGGTGATCTTCGGCGACCTGATCAAGGAGAGCCTGAAGACGATCAAGGATATGGATAACCGCGAAAAGGCCATGATGGCGCCACTGGTGATCATGACGATCCTTCTGGGCGTCTATCCGTCGCTGGTACTCGATATTATTGGCCCCTCGGTGGCCGCATTACTGGATCAAGTCGACGTGGTGCAGGCATCTGCCGGCACCACCGAACTTGTCCACAATTAAGGAAGCCTGAACAATGATTGGCGCAGATATATCCACCGCTTTGCCAGAGATCCTGCTGGCGCTCTTTTCCATGGCGGCATTGATGGGTGCGGTCTATGGCGGCAAGGACAAGCTGTCCGGCGCCGTGTTCTGGCTGACTTCCGGTGTCATGATCGTTCTGGGACTGTGGATCGCCTCTGTCCCCGAGGGCGCAACCACCGCGTTCAACGGTGCCTTTATAAGTGACGGATTTTCGCGCTTTGCCAAGGTGGTGATACTGTTTTCCGGCGCCATCGTGCTGATGCTGAGCCAGGACTATCTACGGCGTAACAACCTTTTCAAGTTCGAGTTCCCGATCCTGATCGCGCTTGCCACGCTGGGCATGATGATGATGGTCAGCGCCGGTGACCTGATGTCCCTCTATATGGGGCTGGAACTGCAATCGCTGGCGCTCTATGTCGTGGCCGCGTTCCGCCGCGACAGCCTGCGCTCGACCGAGGCCGGCCTGAAATATTTCGTGCTCGGCGCCTTGTCCTCGGGCATCCTGCTCTATGGCGCGTCGCTGATTTACGGCTTTGCCGGAACCACCAACTTCGCGGGGATCGCCTCGACCGTTCATGGCGAGGGCCTTGGCCTCGGCATGCTGTTCGGGCTCGTGTTCCTCTGCGCCGGTCTGGCGTTCAAGGTCTCGGCCGTGCCGTTCCACATGTGGACGCCGGATGTGTACGAGGGCTCTCCGACGCCCGTGACCGCATTCTTCGCCACGGCCCCCAAGGTCGCCGCCGCCGGATTGTTCGCCCGCGTTCTGCATGACGCCTTCGGCGACGCCACCGCCGACTGGGGCCAGATACTGGCGTTCCTGTCGATCACCTCGATGTTTCTGGGCTCGGTCGCCGCAATCGGTCAGGTGAACATCAAACGCCTGATGGCCTATTCCTCGATCGCCCATATGGGCTTTGCCCTGATGGGGCTGGCGGCCGGTACCGAGCAGGGCGTTCAGGCGCTGCTGATCTATCTGGTGATCTACGTGACGATGAATATCGGCGTCTTCGCCTTCATTCTGAACATGGAACGCGACGGCAAACCCGTGACGGATATCTATGCGCTCGGCCTTTATTCGCGTCAGGAACCACTGCGTGCGGCGGCCCTCGCTGCGCTGATGTTCGCGCTGGCAGGCGTTCCGCCACTGGTCGGCTTCTTCGGGAAATTCTATGTGCTGAAAGCCGCCGTCGATGCCGATATGGCGTGGCTGGCGGTGGCCGGTGTGGTCGCCTCGGTGATCGGTGCCTTCTACTACCTGCGCATCATCTTCGTCATGTATTTCGGCGAGGCCAGAGAGCCTTTGGACTCCCGCATGCCGATGGTCCACTACGTGGCCTTCATGGCTGCCGCAACGATCATGGTTGTCGGCGTCGTCAACCTGTTCGGGGTCGAAGGCTATGCCGCAACGGCCGCGCAGGCTCTGCTGCAGTAATGACCGGCTGGCCTGCGGGTGTCGATCGGCTGGTTTTTGACAGTATCGACAGCACCAACGCAGAAGCAGCCCGCCGCGTCGCGGCGGGTCTGACAGCGCCGCTGTGGATATTCGCCGCCGAACAGACTGCCGGCGTCGGGCGACGCGGGCGGGTCTGGGCCAGCCCAAAGGGAAATTTTGCCGCAACGGTCGTCGTTCCGCTCAAGGAGCCGGTTCACATCGCGGCCCTGCGCAGCTTCGTCGCCGCCAACGCCCTGTATGACGCTTGCCGGGATACGCTCGGGTCGGAGTCCGGCCTGTCGCTGAAATGGCCGAACGACGTCCTGTACAGGGACCGCAAGATGGCGGGTATCCTTCTGGAAACGCTTGGCCGCGGTCCCAGCCATCTGGCCATCGGATTCGGCGTGAACCTCAACAACGATCCGTCGGGCGACAGTCTGGAGCAGGGCGCGCTGGCGCCGGTCCGGCTCGGCGATTACTCGGATACGCCGATCGATCCGCTGGCGTTCCTGTCCCGTCTCGCCGCGCATTTCGACGCCTGGAACGGCAGTTTCGAATCTGCCGGTTTCGCGCCGACCCGCAGGGTCTGGATGACGCGTGCGGCCCGTTTGGGGCAGGTGATCACCGCGCGGACCGGACGGCTCACCCTCAGCGGCGTCTTTGAAACAGTGGACGACAGCGGCGCGCTTGTATTACAAGCGCCCGACGAACGGCATCTCATCACGGCTGCCGACATCTTTTTCGATGAAACGGGGATCTGAATGCTTCTGGCGATTGACGTAGGCAACACAAACACCGTTTTCGCGCTGCATGACGGCGAAAAATTCCTGGCGGAGTGGCGGTGCGAGACTGCGCAGCAGCGTACCGCCGATGAATACTACAGCTGGCTCAGCCAGTTGATGGCGCTGAGCGGCATCAAGGACCGCATTTCAAGGGTCATCATATCCTCGGTCGTGCCGCGGGTCGTGTTCAATATCCGCCTTCTGAGCGACAAGTATTACAACTGCCGTCCCGTTGTCGTCGGCAGGCCGGACTGCAAACTGGGCGTGGAGGTCCGGGTGGACGCCGGAACGCAGGTGGGCGCCGACCGGCTGGTGAACACGGTCGGGGCTTTCGATCGTTATGGCGGCGACCTGATCGTCGTGGACTTCGGCACCGCGACCACGTTCGATGTCGTCGACCAGGACGGAGCCTATATCGGCGGCGTCATCTCGCCCGGCGTCAACCTGTCGATCAAGGCGCTGCACGACGCGGCGGCGGCGCTGCCGCATATCGATGTGACCATGCCGGACAAGGTGATCGGTACCAATACGGTCGCCTGCATGCAGTCCGGCGTGTTCTGGGGCTATATCGGTCTGATAGAGGGCATTTGTAAGAAAATTCGCGAAGAACACCCGCGAAAAATGACAGTAATCGGTACAGGCGGGCTTGCGTCCTTGTTTGAGCGTGGTACGGACCTATTTGACAAACTTGACGGCGATTTGACCATGCACGGTCTGGTCCTGATCGAAGCCCTGAACCGGAGTAACTGATGTCCTCAAAGAACCGACTGATTTTCCTGCCTCTTGGCGGAGCGGGGGAAATCGGCATGAACATGTATCTCTACGGCTACGGGCCCAGAAACAAGGAGCGCTTCATTCTGGTCGACGCGGGCGTTGCCTTTCCGACTATGGAGAGCTCTCCGGGCGTCGATCTGATCTTCGCCGATCCATCCTATATCGCCGATCGCGCCGACCGGCTGGACGGTATTTTCATCACCCACGCGCACGAGGATCACGTCGGCGCCATCGGCCACCTGTACGGCCTGCTGAACGCGCCGGTCTATGCCCGCCGCTTCACCGCCACCGTGGCGCGCGCCAAGATGGAAGAGCAGGGCCGCGATCTGGATCAGGTGATGGACGTCGCCGCATGGCCGGAAAAGGTCAAGGCAGGGCCGTTCGAAGTGTCCTTCATGCCTGTTGCGCACTCGATCCCAGAGGCCTCCGGCCTTGTGATCGATACTCCGGCGGGACGGATCGTGCATTCCGGGGATTTCAAACTCGATGCCGACCCGATTATCGGCGAACCCTTCGATCCGGTGCTGATGCGCGAAATTGCCAAGGGCGGCGTTCAGGCCCTGATCTGCGACAGTACCAATGTGTTCTCGCCGAAACCGGGCCGGTCCGAATCCTCGCTGCCCGAGGCGATCACGGCGCTGGTCAAGGACGCGCCCGGTCTGGTGGTGGCGACGACCTTCGCCTCGAACATTGCCCGGTTGAAGACACTGGCCGACGCCGGGCGCGCCGCGGGACGGTCCGTCTGTGTCCTGGGGCGCGCGATGCAGAACATGCTGCGCTATGGCGAGATAACCGGCGTGCTGCGGGATTTCCCGCCGACGGTCGATCTGGAAGATGCGCTGGATATTCCGCGCGACCGTCTGATGCTGCTGGTCACCGGCAGCCAGGGCGAGCGCCGTGCGGCCTCGGCCCAGTTGGCGAACGGAAAATACCTCGGCTTCAATTTGCGCGAAGGCGATACTTTCCTGTTCTCGTCGAAGACGATTCCGGGCAATGAAACCTCGGTCGGGCGCATCATCAACAGCCTGTCGGAGCAGGGGGTCGAGGTCATCGACGACAATTCCGACAAGTACCACGTATCGGGCCACGCCAACCGCCCCGACCTGGAGACGATGCACAAGCTGATAGCGCCGAAAATGATGATCCCGATGCATGGCGAGCATCGCCACCT
>JBFIHV010000214.1:0-5022 GCA_041601595.1 Amylibacter sp.
CGGTGGTCCAGGGCGAAGTTGATCGGCATGGCGTGGATCGCTTCGCGCCCCGCGCCGAAATCCGGCACGTCGCAGGCGGCCAGCACGCGGCCGATATCCTGTTCCGCGACGCTGCCGTTCTCGACAAGGATCTCTCCAGTGACGCCATAGGAACGCGGCTTGGCCCCTGAAAAACAGGCGATTACATGATCGACGCGCGTGTTGGCCATCTTCTGCGCCGCCTGGATCGCGGTGCGCACGGCGCGTTCGGTTTCCTCCATCGCGTCGATCTCGCCGTAGCGCACGCCGCGCGAGCGCGTCGTCGCCACCCCGATGACGCGGAAGGCGCCGTGGCTGGCGATCACGCCCTTGCCCATCTGGGCGCTGGACTGCACCGACTGGTCGAACTGGACGATGAAACAGGCGATTTTCGAGGTGCCGATGTCCAGAATGGCCACCAGACCGCGTTGCAGGGCCGCACGTCGTTTATGGCGCAGACTGCGCTGGGAGTCGTACAGTGTCGTCATAGATTATTTTCCGCATCCTTGGCTATGGCCTGCTGCACGCGACGCTCTTCGAGCGCCGCCTCGGACAGCCTGAGTATTGGTCTTCGGGTGTCGCGCATATCCATCACGCTGATATCACGCGATAAAACATCCTGCGTCATCTGCATCGCCATGGCGTGCTCGACGGATCGCACGGCGTCCTCCTCGGGCAGCATGACCCGCTGGCCGCGGTCCAGAACGATGTCCCAGCGCCGTTCGCCGACGCGGACCAGACCGCGGATACGGTCGGCCACGGGATGGGCGGCCTCGAGGATTTCCAGCGCCTGACCGATATGCGGCCCGACGCCCTGTCCGGCGAGAAGCGGCAGGTCCGGCCGGTCCGTGCGGTGGTCGAGATAGCCGACGCGCATGCCCTCGGCATCCAGCATTTCAAGCTGCTTCGCGCCGCGCCAGAGCACCACCGGTATGCGCTGCTCGATCACCACTTCCAGCACGCCGCCGGCGCGCAGGAACAGCGATGCCTGCCGGACCGCGTCGATCTGCTCGATACGGGTTTTCACCTCGTCGAGGTCGAGGTGGAAGGAACTGACCGGCAGCGTGATATTCGCCGCCTGACGGATCTGCGCCGCCAGATCGTCCGGAACGTCCTGCAACCGGATCAACTGGACCTGGAATTCCGGCCGGCGCTCGACGCTTTCGCGGGCGCGCACAAGGCTGGCGGTGATCTGCGCCTGCACGTCCGGGTCCGACCACAGCAGGTGCCCGCCCGCCACCAATGCGGCCGCCGGCAGGCCGAGGCTGATCAGGCGGCGGTACATCGGCGTCAGCCAGATCCGCTGCCAGCGGTAGAACAGCCGGCTGGGGGCCGGATCGCGGCGCACGCGCTGCCGCTTGGCGCCCTTGTTCAGCGGTCGCATGACGCGTCCTCCACCATCCAGCGCACGAATTCGCCCCAGGAAATTCCCGCCGCCGCCGCCTGTTCCGGCGCCAGCGAGGTCGGTGTCATGCCGGGCTGGGTGTTGGTTTCCAGCAGGAACAGGCCCGCCAGACCGTGGCGTTCGTCCCAGCGGAAATCGGTGCGCGACACGCCGCGGCAGCCCAGCGCCCGATGCGCCTGCACCGCATAATCCAGACAGGCTTCGGTTATTTCGGACGGAATATCGGCGGGCACGACATGGCGCGAGCCGCCTTCCTTGTACTTGGCGTCATAATCGTACCAGCCGGAGGTCAGGATATCGGTGACGCCCAGCGCGCGGTCGCCCATGACGGTCGTTGTCAGCTCCCTGCCCGGAATGAACTGTTCGACCATCACCGTGTCCGGCATGGAGGCATCGAGCTGCGCCGGACCGTTGGCGGACTCGTGCACCAGATAGACGCCGACGGAAGAGCCTTCGTTATTGGGTTTGACCACATAGGGCGGCAGCATCGGGTGCGACTGGCGCGCCACTTCGCGGCTGACCAGCATGCTGGCCGCGACCGGAAGGCCCGCGATGCGGAAGACGGTCTTGGCGCGCTCCTTGTCCATCGCCAGAGCGGATGCATAGACGCCCGAGTGGGTATAGGGAAGGCGCAGCCATTCCAGCACGCCCTGAATGCAGCCGTCTTCGCCCCAGCGCCCGTGCAGGGCGTTGAACACGACATCGGGATTGATTTCCAGAAGGTCGGCGGCCACGGTGGGCCCCGCGTCCAGTTCGATTGCTTCATAGCCCTGTCCGCGCAATGCAGATGCAACCTCGCGGCCCGAAACCAGCGAGACATCCCGCTCGGCCGATGGACCGCCCTTGAGCACTGCTACGCGGGAAATTGTCCTGCTCGACATACCCGCCTCGTATTCTCCGCCTGACCGTTGGCCGGTCTTTTGGTCGGTTATTCCTTTGCGGCGGGTTCGCCCACACGCATTATCTCCCACACTAGCTCTATTCCGCTGTGCTGGAAAACCCTTTTTCGAACCAATTCCCCTAAATTTTCCAAATCTGCGGCAGTCGCGCCACCCGCATTGATCAGAAAGTTGGAATGTTTTTCAGACATTTGCGCCCCGCCGAGCGTTGCTCCGCGCATTCCGGCGTCGTCGATCAGCTTCCAGGCCTTCAGATCGTGGACGTCGTCGTCGCGGCCGGTGGAACTGAAGCCCGCAGGATTGCGGAAGGTCGAGCCGCAGGAGCGCTCCCTGACCGGTTGCGTCGCTTCGCGCTTGGCCAGCGCGTCCGCCATCTTCGCCTCGATCGCCTCCGGCGCGCCGGAAGGCCCTTGCAGGATCACCGAAGTGATGATCAGCCCGTCGGGCAGATCGGTCGAGCGATAGGCGAAATGCATGTCGGCAGGTTTCAGCGTGATCAGGCGGCCGTCGCGCGTGACGGCTTCCGCCTCGACGAAGACATCCGCCGTATAGGTGCCGTAGCAGCCCGCATTCATCTTGACGGCGCCGCCGATGGCGCCGGGAATGGTGCGCAGGAATGCGAGGTCGATGCCCGCCTGCGCCGCCTTGCGCGCCACATGCGCGTCCAGCGCCGCCGCCCCTGCCCGCACGCGGTTGCCGTCCAGTATCTCGATACCGTTGAAACCGCGGCCCAGCCGGATCACCACCCCGCGCAGCCCGCCGTCGCGGATGATCAGGTTGGAACAGACCCCGATCGGGAAGACCGGAACATCGGCGGGCAATTCGGACAGGAAGGCTTGCAGGTCCGCCAGATCGGCGGGCTGGAACAGAACCTCGGCCGGACCGCCGACGCGCAGCCACGACAGGTCGGCCATCGACCGGTTGGGCGTCAGGGTGCCGCGCACCTGTGGCAGTGTATCGGTCATAGGCCCAACATTCCCATGGTTCTGCGGATGACGAATTTGCCGAGAAAATACACCGGCCAGCGCAGGATGGAACCGAAGCCGATCAGGAAGAGGGTTCCGACCAGCGGCCCCTCGGCGGCATAGATCCACGGCAACAGCACAATCACGGTCGGGATCAGCAGATAGAGCGCGGCGGATTTGTGATACTTCTGCGGCAGGAAAGCTATGATCGAGGCCGCGATGATCCACAGACCGGCAAGGATCACGGGCGTCGTCATTTTGCCATGGCCTCGGGCAGGTTATAGGCCCAGGCGCTGACGGTCCCCGCGCCGAGGCAGACCAGCAGGTCGCCCGGCTGGCAATGCTTGCGGACAAAGCGCAGCAGGCCGGCCTCGTCCTCGACCGCTTCGGCGCTGCGGTGGCCGTGGCTGCGCAGGCCGGCGACCAGATCGTCGCGCGTCGCGCCCGCGATCGGGTCTTCGCCCGCCGAGTAAACCTCGGAAATACCGACGACATCGGCATCGTTGAAGCAGGAGCAGAAATCCTCGAACAGGTCATGCAGGCGCGTGTACCGGTGCGGCTGGTGCACGGCGATGACGCGGCCCTCGGTGGCCTTGCGCGCCGCGTGCAGCACGGCGTTGATCTCCACCGGATGGTGGGCGTAGTCGTCGATGATGGTGATGCCGTCCACCTTGGCCACCAGAGTGAAGCGCCGCTTGACGCCCTTGAAGGTGCGCAGTGCCTCCTTGATCTCGTCCTTGCGCATGCCCAGATGGCGGGCCACGGCGATGGCGGCGAGCGCGTTGGACACGTTGTGATCGCCCGGCATCGGCAGCACCACGCCGTCGATGCGCTGGCCCTCGGCCTGCAAAGCCACGTCGAAATAGGCGGAGCCGGCTTTATACGTCAGGTTCTCGGCCCGCACGTCGGCCTGCTTGTTGAAGCCATAGGTGATGACGCGCCGGTCGTCGATCTGTCCCACCATCGACTGCACCTCGGGATGGTCGGAGTTGCAGATCGCCACGCCGTAGAACGGGATGTTGGAGACGAAGGTATGGAAGGCGGCGCGCAGGTTGTCGAAAGTGCCGTAATGCTCCATGTGTTCGGGGTCGATATTGGTCACGACGGCGATGGTCGCGGGCAGGCGGTTGAAGGTTCCGTCGCTTTCGTCGGCCTCGACCACCATCCATTCGCCGCTGCCCATGCGCGCGTTCGAGCCCCATGCCTGGATGACGCCGCCGTTGACCACGGTCGGGTCCATGCCACCCGCTTCCAGCAGGGTGGCGACCATCGTCGTCGTGGTGGTCTTGCCGTGGGTTCCGGCAATCGCCACGTTGGATTTCAGGCGCATCAGCTCGGCCAGCATCTCTGCCCGTTTGACCACCGGCAGGCCGCGCGCGCGGGCCGCGTCCAGTTCCGGATTTCCGCGCTTGATGGCGGAGGAAATCACGACGACTTCGGCGTTTTCAAGGTTCTCCGCCTTCTGGCCGATGAATACCTTTGCGCCCAGCCGTTCCAGCCGTTTTGTGATGTCGCTGGCTTTCAGGTCAGAGCCCTGCACCTGATAGCCGAGGTTCAGCAGAACCTCGGCGATGCCGGACATGCCGATCCCTCCGATGCCCGCAAAGTGGATCGGACCGACATCGGACGGCAGTTTCGTGGCGGCTGCTGCGTTCATGCGGCATCATCCCTTGTTGCCAGTTGCTCGACCAGCGCGGCGAGCGCCTGGGTTGCTTCCGGTTTGCCTTGCGACAAA